>JBARGS010000148.1:0-2069 GCA_049798495.1 Candidatus Korobacteraceae bacterium
CCCCAATGCAGTAGCCACGACCATAGCCAAAGCCCTCGAAAGTTCTCCCAAATCCCTCGGAGGAGAATTACCTCTTTCAGAACGAATGCCACCTCAACTCTGTGACTCGTTTTCGCGGGCTTCGTCCACCAAGCGGACTCCTCGAAGTAAGAGCCGCCGTAACGCTGGCGCTTAGCCGACCCTTTGGGTATGGGGTAGAGCTCCCAGCGGAGCGGGGTAGGCATCTGCAGGAACTTCACGACGCGAACAGCATTGCCGGCGAAGAACAGTGTTACCGCGACCGAAAGCAAGATGATGAGAAGCATCGCTGTTGGCCCAGCCGGAGCACCGCCGGCGCTCCGGGGAAATCACGGTTGTGTCTACACGCAACCCGTTGGTTTGGGCAACCCCGCTACTTTGCACGCGCCCTTCGCCGGCCCGGAGGGAAATAGCTCGTAAATCTCGCGCAACGAGAAGCCGGTCTCTTTGCAGAACTTGCGAATCATGGGTGCAATTTCGAACTCGTGAAAGTAGTTGCGGATGTAGTGGATGATCTTCCAATGTGCGTCGGTGAGCTCTACCACGCCGTCGGTGCGTGCCAAAGCCAGGGCTAACTGGTTATCCCAAAGCTCCGGCTGCTGAATGAATCCGTCCTCGTCCACTTCCACCTCGTGATTGCTCCAGGTGAACACCTGGACAACGCCCTGCGATGAACTCATATTGCCTCGCGTATAGCGCGCAGAATGCCGATACTCTGCCGATCTCAATCGTAGGAAAGCCGGGAGCAGAAATACATGGCGAACTTCTGATTGATTTCAGATCTGACGAGCACTATGAAAGTGAGAGGGCCAGTCGAGCTCCAGCTCGTTAGGCAAGAGTCGGGAACGATCAGTCTTTTGCTCTGACCGCTTCCGTCAGCTCTTTGGTGCTCGGCTTCACGATATTGCCCCATGCCAGGGCGGTAGAGAGCACCATGGAAGTCGTGGTTGCAACGTAGGGCATCAGCGCATCGAGCAGTGATTCCAAATGGGTGACATCTGAAACCGCAACCTTCAGCAGAAAGGATTCCGCGCCGGGACACGGTGGCACTCCAGAACTTCCGGATGCCTGCCCGCGACCGCCATGAAGCGGCCCAGGTTTTCGCCGCCGACTTTGACATTGACGAAGGCCAGGATGGGCAGGCCAACTTTGGCAGGATCGATGTGCGCACGATAGCCGACGATAATTCCAGCCTCTTCCATCTTGTGCACACGCTCCGTCACCGCTGGGGTGGAGAGTCCCACGATGCGGCCGAGCTCTGCGAAAGGCATCCGGGCATTCTGTTGCAGTTCGCTCAGGATTTTCCAGCCGATATCGTCCAGCAGATGCTCGACACCTTGATGTTCTCTCATACAGATTCCAGGCCGGGCAGATTGCTTCCTGCGCCTGCCGCCGCTCTGCTGCGAATCATAGCACTGTGCCGGGGCGTTTCATGGCAGGCATCACCCGGGCATTGATGCGCACGGTCCCCGGCGCATCGCTCACGGAAAGACTGTGCTGACTAACTGTTTGCCCGCCGGATATGCCTGATACTGAGAGGTTCTCCCGAGTTACAAGAGCGCTTGTTCCTGCCATCAAAACAGCGCGCTGGAAGTCCGAAAGCGAATCTCATGGACACCAAGCACCTGGGCATCAATAGCAAACTCATCCACGCAGGTCACAAGGCGGATGCCACCGGTTCAGTCACCGTTCCCATCTGTCAGACACCCACGTTTTCATTCAGGAATGCTGCCCACGGCGCGGCGCTCTTCGCCGGGAAAGATTGTCATTGTGAGTTCCTATCTGAATCGTCACGTTCGACATCGTGTCTGGAACAACGTCATGAGCAAAACCAGAACCACGGAGGCAGAGGGAAAATAGACCAGAGGAGCAAACCCGGAGAACTTTCCCGAGGTTTGCCTCTGAGGTCCGCTTCTAATCCACTGCTCCAAATGTTTTCAGGTCTTCCGGTACATCTTTCAGCGCCACTGCGTCTTTGCCCTGAACCATTTCGCGGACCGTTTCCACCACGTCGGGGTTAGCCAAGGTGGTGACATCTCCGGTGTTCATGT
>JBARGS010000149.1:0-6285 GCA_049798495.1 Candidatus Korobacteraceae bacterium
CCAGCGCCGAGCCAGTAGCAAACGAAAAACGCGGCAAGCTGACGAGCCTTGCCGCGTTCACAATCTCTCGCGATGGTAGAGCTTAATAGAGGCGGAAGTTCACTTCCACGTTGATCATGACAGGCACGGGCTGACCGTCTTTCTTGGCCGGCTCGAAACGCCACTGCCGCACCGCTTCAATCGCCTTCTCGTCCAAACCCATGCCCAGCGAGCGCTGCACGCGAATCTGTTGCGGCTTGCCTTCGGCGCTCACCACCAGCCACAGCACCACCGTTCCCTGATACTTGGCCTTGCGCGCCTCTTCGGAGTACTCGGGATCGGGCTCGTACAAAACTTTCGGAGCACTCACGCCGCCGCCAACCCGATAAGCGCCGCCGCCATATCCGCCGCCATGACCCGGCCCAACGCCCGGCCCGGTTCCCGATCCAACGCCGCCTCCGCTGCCGCTACCAATGCCGCCGCCCGAGCCGGTGCCATTCGAGGGAGGCCCCATGACTTTTGACAATGGATCGCCCAGCGCGCCCACCGTGGGCAGCTTGATCGTCGGAGGAACCACGACGGACGGATCGACCACGAGCTTGGGGTTGTCGTTGCGAATCACGATCGCCGGAGGCACAATCTGATCTTTCGAGAGCTTGGGCAGAGCGCCCTTGGGAGCGGCCAGTTTGTCGCGATCGCCGCCACCGCCACCGCCGCCCGCGCGCTTCTTGGACACTTGCATCGGCATGTACGGGCTGATGTCGGTCACCACGCCAATGACATGCTGTTTGATCTCGTCTTTATGCTCCAACACCCACTGTCCTGACCAGATTAGGACGCCTACCGCAACCATGTGCAGGATGAACGAATAAAGGAAGGTATCCTTACGCTGCGGATACAGGCCTTCGCCCTCGCCAAACAAGGCGGGTATGACCTGGTCCTGTGGCGCAACAGTCTTGACTTCCTGGGCCGCCGGTTTTGACACAACGGGGGTAGACATCGGCTTTGTACAACAGTATAGACCCTGGAACCCGTCAGAAGTTCCACAAAAATTGTAGAAGCACAACGGGCTAATCTCGAAAATGAACTGCCAGTCCTGCATGCCCGTGGCAAGTATCGTATTCGCAAGGGGTTCAGCTAACGATCACCCGCAGCCCATCCCGCCGCACGCTCAACTCTGCCGGCGTCTCGCAGATGTATTCGCCATCGGCAAAGATTTCGGTGACTGGATCGGTTGCAATCCGCAGCCGCGAGGCGCGGAAATATTCCACCTCTTTCATGTGGATATGTCCGCCGCTATAGACGGCGCGGAACAGCCAAAGTAAGCGCAATTTGCTGAGCGTTTTTACGAAGCAGACGTCGAACAGGCCATCATCCATTTTCGCCTCGTGGGTCAGCCTCATGCCGTGTCCGTACTGCGGACCATTGCCGGCGGCGATCAGGAACCCTGGCTCATCCACGCGGGTTTGCCACGAGCCGGCCTCCTCTACCGATACCGTGACGTGGGGCGGCTGGAATGTGCTGAGCACTTGCACCAGGCCAACTACGTAACCGCCGTGTCCGCGCAACCAGCGCGGCTGTGCCAGCGTCAGGCGATTCACCGCCGCATCCAGACCGGTTCCTGCAAGGCAGCAGAAGAACGTGGTGCTGGCAATCTGATTTCCCGCTTCGCTGCGGCGGCGCAGTTGCGAGTGCATGATGCGCGTTCCCATTCTTGGCAGATCCAGCCGCGGACCATCGGGCACAAAGTGCAGCGACTCCAGGGTCTCTCCCTGCCAGGGAACAGCGTCGTTAGCATTCAATGTTTCGTTGGATGAGCCGGACTTCAGTTCAACATCTTCCGAGTTCGCTAACGAAGGCGGTCTCGGCGCCGGAGAGTTGGGTTCCAGCGGCTCAATCGTCCCCAGATCGATGCTGCGCACGTTGTCGCCGGAACTGCAGAAACGCTGCCACGCCGCCAGCGACTTGCTTACGCTTTCTACTCCGATCGATTGCGCGAAATCGTTGGCGCTGCCCACAGGTACGATCAACGTAGGAATCTGCTTCCGAGCCAGTCCGCCGAGATGACGGTGGATCGTACCATCGCCGCCAAAAACAAGCGCCGCATCCGGCTGGTCGGTAGGGTCAAGTTCGTTGCCGGAAAACAGGTTTACCCCCGGCATCTCAAATCGCCGGACATGATGCTCCTTGGCGTGAAGTCCCAGCAGGGCAACGGCGCGCACCGCGGTACTTTCGCACAACCGCGATGAAAATCAAAATGTCCGGCTAGCGTTTGCGTCCTGGCGGCGGCTTCACGGTCAATTGTTTGATTCTCCGACCCTGCGCCGAATCCTGGATGAGTTGTGCGAGGTGCCGCAGCCGTGTCTCCTCTTGCCTTGCACTGATCACCCACCAGCAACAGGTCCGGCGATACCAGGGCGCTTGCGCCTGATAGAACTGCCAAGCCTTCTTGTTTGCCCGAAACTTCTTTTCCAGAGCGCCCTCAAACTTGCAGTTTTGTCTTTCATAGGAATAGAGCTCCGACTTCTTCTGATCACGTTCGTCGAAGACCTTCTGACCCCAGGCATGCATTCGCTCCTGCTTCATCAGTTCGCCGGCCCGCTTGGTATTCACCGCGCTCCAGATGCTGCCAGGCTTGCGCGGAGTAAATCGAATCGTATAGCTCGATGGGTCGAAACGCCGGCGAATACCGTCGATCCAGCCGAAGCAAAGCGCTTGGTCCAGTGCCTCGGGATAGGTGATCGACGGCTTTCCCGAATCTTTGCGGTGAAACCCGAGCAGCAGCTCCCGGGCCTCTGCGTGATTCTTCTCCAGCCATTTTCGAAACTCCGAGGGCGATGGAAAAAACGTCGGATTCATCGTGTTGAGAGCATTCTATTGGCAGGCCGACGCACCCTACCACCTATAATGTTCGGTGCGCATGACCGGAAGAGGGTCTTCGCTTTCGCACCTCACGGGAGATCGATTGTGGATTGGACAAGCCGCAGGATCACGGCCATCCTGGAAAATGCTTTGCAAGAGGATCGCGCCACTCGCGATGCCACATCGTACGCTTGCATCGATGCCAACCAGCGCGCGGCGGCCACCATCCTGGCCAAGCAGGATTGCGTTCTCTCCGGACTGGGCTGCATCCATCGCATTCTTGACGTCTTCGCCATGCTCGACGGCACCGTGACCTCGCACCCCGAGGTCACCAGCCACACTGAGATTTTCGACGGCGTGCGCCTGCGCCACGGCCAGTCCGTCGCGGTCATCGTGCACAATGCGCGGGTAGTGCTTTCCTGCGAGCGCGTCATCCTGAACCTGATGCAGCGCATGAGTGGCATCGCCACGTTGACCCGCCGCTATGTCGACGCGGTCGAAGGCACCAAGACCGTCATCCTCGATACACGCAAGACCGCGCCCGGACTGCGGCTGCTCGACAAGTATGCAGTCTCCTGCGGCGGCGGACGCAATCATCGCCTGGATCTAAGCGATGGCGTGCTGATCAAAAATAACCACATCGCCTTGGCGGGAAGCGCGGTAGCTGCGCTGGAACGTGCGCTGGGCAATCGCCGCGGTTCGCAGCTGGTAGAGATTGAGGTGCGGTCGCTGGAAGAACTCGATGCCGTACTGGATCACGGCGCCGAGGCGGTGCTGCTCGACAACATGTCGCCCGAGCAAGTACGGCAGGCCGTCGATCGGGTGCGCACGCTCGACCGCCGTGTGCCGCTGGAGGCCTCGGGAGGCATCACGCTGGAAAATGTCCGCGCCTATGCCGACACGGGTGTCGACTTTATTTCCGTCGGCGCTCTGACTCATTCCGTTCCGGCGGTTGATATCAGCATGCGTATTGCGCCGGCCTGAGAGCTGTCAGGTATCAGCTGTCAGCCGTCAGATTTCAAACGTCGGCGGTGAGGTATCAGCTGCCAGCGGTCAGCTATCAGCCGTCGAAGACTTGTATGTTTTCGTGCGAGACTCGTATCAGGGCACGACTTTAGAGCGTGTGTGAGAACTAACCCCGGCCTTCGGCGGTGGAGTATGACACACGAAAACAGAACCCCGAAGGGGTGGATTTGCAGTTAGCCCAGGACGGAGCGAAGCGGGGTCCCCGATTCGCGCCGTTTTTGCGCGAATTGGGGTGGGAAGCGGAGTCCTGGGTAGAGTGGGAAATAAGTCCGAGTCCCGTAGGGACGACACGGGTTCTGCACAGGCTCTTCAGCCGTGCGGCTACTGTGATTTTTGTCACCCAGCCGGCTTCAGCCGGCGACACCTCTGCGATGTGTCCAATTGCCTTTGAAGGACTTTTCTTTGCCCATCCAGCCCGATAGCCCGACCGACGCACGTCTCGGCCGCATCGTGCGTTTGCTCAGCGACAATGCGACCGTCGTCATCAGCGGCACGCGAGTCGCTGAGGAGCTGGGCACATCGCGCTCCGAAGTCTGGCGCGCCGTGCAGCATCTCCGCGATCTAGGCGTTCAAATCACCGGCCATCCCTCCACTGGCTATCAGCTGGAGTCGGTCCCCGATCTCCTGCTTCCTGAGATTCTCGGGCCGCCGTTGAGCGGAACAATCTTTGCCTCGCGCATTCATCATTACTTTCGCATCGGTTCGACCAACGTCACCGCGATGCAAGCGGCTGCCAACGGCGAGCCCGACGGCGCGGTGTTCGTCGCCGAGGAACAGACCGCCGGCCGCGGCCGTGGCGCGAACACCTGGGAGTCGGTGCGTTCATCTGGAATCTATTGCTCGGTCGTACTGCGTCCGCCGGTTGCTCCGGGAGACGCGCTGGTACTCTCGCTGATCGCCGGCATAGCAGTGGCGCAAGCAGTCGAGCAGATCACCGGCCTGCATCCCGATCTGCGCTGGCCCAATGACGTCCTGCTGGATGGCCGCAAGTTTTGCGGCATCCTGACCGAGATGAATGCCGAGGCAACCCGCGTCCGGCACGTGGTGATCGGCATCGGTATCAATGTGAACCATACATCGTTTTCCGGCGAGCTCGAACCGATTGCCACATCGTTGCGCATGGAAACCGGACGCGGGTGGTCACGGGTCGCGCTCACCGCCGCTCTGCTAAAATCGCTCGGCAGCGAGTACCGTAGGCTGGTCGAAGGTGGCGCGAGCGCCCGGCCCGACATAGTGCGCAGCTTTCAGGAGCGCTCGTCGTATGCGAGCGGACGTCACGTACACGTCGACGAAGGAGCGGGATACGAAGGCGTTACCGAGGGACTAGACGACCGCGGCTTTCTCCTGGTGCGCACCGCCGCGGGACTGCGTACCGTTCTCTCGGGACTGGTTCGCGCGATTGACGGAAAATAAATCATGCTTTTAGTTCTCGATGTCGGCAATACCAATACCGTCCTCGGTGTCTTCGAGTCCAATACTACCGAGCAGGGCGCCACAAGTTATGGCCGGCTGATCGCGCACTGGCGTGTCTCCACCAACAAGACGCAGACGGTCGATGAGTACGGGGTACTCTTCCGCAATCTGTTCGCGATGAGTGGCATCGATGTGGCCGCGGTGCAAGGCACGGTTGTCTCCTCGGTTGTGCCGCCGCTCGACTCCACTCTGCGCGACGTCTGTGAGCGCTATTTCAAGAGCCGCCCGCTGTTCATCGAGCCTGGCGTGAAGACCGGCATGCCGGTGCACTATGACAATCCCGCCGAGGTGGGCGCCGACCGTATCGTTAACAGCGTCGCCGCCTTCGAAAAATTCGGCGGTCCCTGCATTGTGGTGGACTTCGGGACGGCGACGACCTTCGACGTGGTCTCGAGCAAGGGAGAGTACCTGGGCGGCGTGATCACGCCCGGCATCAACGTTTCGGCGGATGCGCTATTCGCGCGCACCGCCCGGCTGCCGCGTGTCGACATTCGCAAGCCACCGCGCGTACTCGCGACCAACACGGTCAACAGCGTTCAGTCCGGCCTCTACTACGGATATCTCGGACTTATCGACGGCATTCTCGAAAGGCTGATTGCCGAGTTGGGCGAGAACGTGAAAGTAGTGGCCACCGGCGGCCTGGCGCAGTTGATGGGCGGCGGCTCGAAGTACATTCGCGAGATCGACGACCTGCTGACGCTCGATGGGCTGCGCATCATCTATGAGCGCAACCTGGCGCACCCTCGGCGCCGGGCGGACGCCGCACCTGCCGAACCCGCCGACGCCGCCACGGCCCGTGATGCGGTGAGCTCTTCCAAGCGGAATTGACGTTACACTGAATCGGGCGCTGGCCTCGCAGTCTGCCGTAGCGTCGCGCTCAGGACCGTGGAACCCTACTTCAACTATTTCACCGAAATCGAGGAGCACTTCCAGCGGCGGCGCGGC
>JBARGS010000150.1:0-9186 GCA_049798495.1 Candidatus Korobacteraceae bacterium
GCTATGTGCAGTTTATCCGAAACTCATTGCGATTCTCAAGTGTGTGCCTTCGTTCAGTAGATGGCAGCGATTCCCTTGAGGCGGTCAGGCACTTCGACAATGGCCGCATCACACGATGGAACTCCGCAGGCGGACCGATATTGCTCGGCTGGCAATATAACCAGGTTACAGAAAGCGTACCTAGAGTTCGAATCCACTTCCCTCCGCCAGCCAGTCTCAACTGCAGAGAAATTCTGCTCCCTTGTCCGTGAAATACGCGAAAAGGGCCGGGTTTTCGCGACATTTGCTAGACAAACCATTACTCAAGGAAGATGACAAGCGGCGGGAAAAACAGTTAAACGATCTTTATCCGATGTCGTGGGAAAAGCCTCTCTTCGATTCACCATTTGAGAGCCGTCGGCATCGCATCCTGAACAGCTTGTTTTTCGCAGTCGCGAAGATGAACGGCAAGTCGTCGGTCCATGGCCGCGAAGCACGAGAAATTCGGATTCCTTTTTCCAACAGCACCTTCCGCTCAGCCTCTACAGGCCGAAACGGTCTCGAGGGCGTTCCGGATTCTCAAACTCCGACAGCGAATCGCGAGATATGAAGCTATGCCTTTCCATTCTCAAGGGTTGGGGCTCTGAACAATCGATGGTGGCTTGGCAGGATGAAGACGATCAGAAACTCGAATCACGCATGACAGATATCGCAATTCAGGTCATCCTCACCGCCGAAATTGAGTATCGTGACAGCGCTCTCCGGCAACATGAATGGCGCGTCCAACGGAAGGCTGAGCTTGAAGAGGAAGAGCGAAAGCGCCAGCTCGAAGCAGAACGCGCGGAGAAGGAACGATTGAAACGCATTGAGCAGGCGAGGGTGGCCCAGCTCTTGAGGGATGCCGCAGCATTTGATCAGGCTCGAACCATACGGAAGTACATTGAGGCAATTCGATTGGCGCAGGCGCCCGAAAGCCCCCGCTCACACAAAGAGATTGAACAATGGAGTCAATGGGCATTGACCCAAGCGGATCGGATCGATCCCGCGATTGGCGACAGGTTTCTAGATGCGATGCAGGACGAAGACCCATCTTAGTACGAATTGACATTGGCGGTCAGAGCTCAAACAAACGCCGGCGCGCTCGCAATCCGATGTTCATCGAAAAACGCCAGGGCGTCTTCTCGTTACCTAGTCCAGATCACCATCTCTTAGTAGAGCAGCATCTCTGGTTCCTTCCGCCGACCTGTCGAGCGATTGTAGTCAAAGACTATCCAGGGCCTGGTTGGATGTCCGAATGATAGGTATCAAAGATTGACCGCGGACGCGCCACTCTCGGTTCCACACTTCGTCAGGGAATAACGGTCGACTATGATCACATACCATTTCTTCCCACTCCTCTTGGCTCGAAAGCGGACGCTGCTTCTTTCCTTTGCGCATTTCTTCGCAGCCGATGAACCCAACATAGGCGAGGATGACGGGTATCCCAAGCTCAGCCAGTTTCCACGCCCATGCAAATCGGTTTGACATCTGATAGTGCGAGTCACGCGAAAGAGACCACTTCAGCTTCGTTGCCGCTGAAAGCGAATTGTTCGCCGCCCTGATCGCCAGATCGATATGATCATGATTCCTTTGGCTGTCGTTGGAAGAGTGATTCTCGACCGGCTTGCCTCGCTCCTCGTTCCGAAGCTCAGCGTCGTGGGCCTTGGCTTCGATCAGCAGAAGCCCCTGCTTTCCGCGTACGAGGCAGGTGCTTGCTAAATCAATATTCGGCGTCGTCGTCCTCTCCGTCGAGATAGCCAACCACCAGTCTCGCAGTGCCTCCCGGTCTTGCCGATCCGGAATGAGTTCGTTAGCCGTGTGCAGTTGAGCTTCTGAACATCGTTCGAAGCCGAAGGGCATCCAGCGGTCGGTAAATCGAACGTCTCCCCAAGGTTCGATCAGCGACGTCAATCGTGCCGCGACTTCAGAAGCGGTACCATTCGTGAGCAGATGACACCGTGGCTTGCTGCCTTTCTGCTGATTTCTACGAAGCTTCGGGAAAGCAAGTTCCATCGATCAATGTTCCTAACTTGAGCGCGTAAGGGTGATGAAGCTTAGTCTAGAAGTGACGAGTCGCCTCTGTGCCACAAAGGTGGAAACGACATGGGTTTCCCTGAGGCCCGTCATATCGCGGTTTCCCGTCACTTATTCGGAGCAAGTTCAATGCGTCTCCGCTCGGAGGATCAAAATGCATGGTATCTGACCTTGCCCTCAGAATGCGTATCTCTTAACCGGCCGGGTTTTGAGGATTTAATTCATCCTCGTCATCGTCGTGGCGGTGGGAATGTGGGAATCGGCTTCATCGATTTCCAAGGTTTGTGGGAAGGGCGGGAAACAGCACCATCGTTTTCCGGGCTTTCCACAAACCGTCATTTCCACGGCCTGCTTCGATCACCGCGAACTCTCAGGCGGCGATCTTCACCGTAGCATCCATCCAGTCTTGCTCGAACTGCGCCGGGCTGACGTAGTTCAGCGTCGAGTGCATTCGTGTTCGGTTATACCAGAGCAGCCATGCGATGACTTCATCCTTGGCCTCGCGGATGGTTTCAAAACGCTGGCCGTGCAGCCGTTCCACCTTCAGCGAACCAAACAGCGTCTCCGAGCAGGCGTTATCCCAGCAGTTGCCCTTGCGGCTCATCGACGGCGTAATGCCATGCTCTTTGAGTACCTCACGGAAGTCGTCGCTGGCGTACTGGCTGCCACGATCGCTATGAAAGATCAGTTCTATCTTCTTGCCCGGATTGCGTTTGAACCAGGCCATCTTTTTTTCGCACGCTCGCCACCCTCCGGACCGACATCGCGCTCTTCGACGACGTGGATCAGTTGCACTGGAGTGGACCTACATCGGGGTTCGACTTGCTCGCTGCTCGATTGGACGCGGCGCCTACTGAAAAGCGGCGTCCAGTGCCCCGTCCGCCTGCGAGCAAGCCGTATGTCCGACCGAAAGCGCGTCGATAGACGGGCTGATCGCAATCCGCTTCTCGACGAAGGGACCTGCGCTGACGCGGACATGTGCGCCGGACGGGGGGTGATTTCCAAGGGCCTTCCTGACAATTGGCCGAGACTGACGGTTTGCTTGGGCCCTTTACGGTTTCACCGTCCGAGAAGGCAGGCCAGCCATGACCCGCGTCGAATTGCTTGGACAACCCAACACGAAAGCCTAACCTTTACTTAGAGGCAAAGAATCCGATGGCCGACAATTCAATCGCCGCCAAGCAATGCAGCGCCTGAGTCCGCCAGGAAGTCAGCGAACCATCGACTTTGTCTCGCTCGCCAGCTCCTGGGTCCAGACAGCGAGCCGGTGGAGCGCGTTGCCATTTCGGAATAACTATCGTGAGACGCGTTTCTCAGTCCCGATACTCAAACGCAGCGATCGGCCTTCTTGATCCGCCGCAGCGGGAAAACCCTTGAACAAAACAGCAAGAATCTGAACTCCACGCTGAATATCTAGACGACAGTAAAAGCCGATGAGAGCACCGTTGGTGGAAGGAACTGCTTTCATCATTCGGCGCACCTCTCTGGCATCCGCACTACGTACGATTTCCGGGGCTGAACCCCTCGGGTAACCGATCGGGCCGCTGCGTACCCAGAATAAGAATCTCGAACAGGGAGTGAACACATGCACTTGCGCTCCGCATCGATAGTGCTTTTCCTGGCGGTAGCAGGCTCGGTAATCGTTGCTTGTGGACAAGAACCCGCGACTTTTAACTTCAACGACATCACTACCCAGCCGTTCCGGTTAAACACACTAGAGACCACTCCTTTTGGTCCGGCGTGGGCCGATATCCTGGTGAGGCCGGAGAATTTTCTTTTGTGCCAGGGCGCGCCGACCGCGCTTTGCTTCTACTCCGGGCCGGGTCCCGTGACGCCTTGCTTCAACGATGGCGCGCACCCAGGACGCTCAAACTGCACTTGCTATGAGATTCCGGCTGGATCGCCCTACCTGGTGGATATCAATGCCATCTTGAATCGGGATGTGTACCTTGAAACCGTGAAAACTTGCGGACAAGGAGGAGAGGACTGCCTGCCAAGAGGTAAGATGCCCGCCCCGGTTTGCGACGCTATCAACCAGAACACGCTGCTTCCCGGCGCCGAATTGATCTCGACCTTCAGCTTTGCCCTGGAATCCAGCATGCCCACCAACCAACAGACAAGTTGCACCAATGCAGCTCCTTATGCCGGGTGCATGACGGCACCATGCAAGAAGACGGGCGCCATCGATCCGACGACCGGCCTCCCACTGGTACAGTGCGCCTGTCCCAACTATGCTGGTCCTTTTGAAGTGCCTCAGGACCTCAGCCAGACGGGAAACCGGTGCAGTTTCGGAAATATCTCCACTTGGTCGGCTGCATACGCTCCCCTCGGTGGAGGGATTGCTCCACCGTCTCCCCCGCCGTGCTACCCCGATGTTGCAGGAGTAAACGGATGTCCGTTGTTGTCGCCGGACCCGCCCGTCATTCCGCCGCCGCCCCCCGACATTAGTTGCAAAAAGGTATGTGGCGAGTACGCGGCGGTTAATAAGGCTGGAGTCGAAGTCGGCTTTACCTGCGATTCGACTCTCTGTACCGCCACGAATGACTTCGACCTCGTACTGCAAGCCTGCGCAGGCCTTCAAAAAGAACCGGTTGGGGAAGTGTTGCGGTTGGAAACCGAGGTCGGCTTTAGCTGCGCCGCCAGCCAGATTTGCGGCTGCGCGCCAAAGAAGAAGACGAACGACGAAATCTACAACCTGAACCAGAGTCAACGCGAGAGAGGTATCTCCCCTCAATGCGATCTGAACGGAACCTTGTGCGGCACTGCACCGGAGATCAGACCCGCCTCCGGAGTGGATTAATAATCAAAGAGTCACCGGACTCAGAGTAACCGTTGTTGTCTGCTGTACGCCTCCGCCGTTACCGGTCACGGTAATCGGATAGCTTCCCACCGGAGCGTTGCTGCCAACAGTGATGGTCATCGTCGAGGCGCCTGCGCCCGGAGCAGGGATAGTGCTCGGATTGAAGCTGACTGTCGTGCCTGCAGGCATGCCCGATGCCAACAGACTGATTGCGCTGTTGAATCCACCGCTGATGTTGGTTGTAATCGTCGCGGTTCCCTGGTTCCCCTGGGTGACACTTAACGACGACGGCAAAGCCGAAAGCAGGAAATTCGGCGATAGCGTGACCTCCGCGATCCCGAGAAAAGCGATCGGTGTTAGATCTCCAGTATCGTCACTCGTTCCCACTACCACCGTCAGTCTCGAACCCGACACCGCAACTTGCCGGCTAACGTTGCTTGTCGGCCATGCCGCTGCTGACCAATTGTTTCCCTGCGCATCATAGAAATAGCCTAACTCGGTTGGTCCTCCGGTAACCGTGGCCAGCACTGTACTGCCGTCCAGAAACTGAATCTGGCACTGGGTACTGCACTCGGGATAACCTTCATCTCCCATCGCCAACGACAAGTTGAAGGTGCCCGATGCCGGCAGATCCACATAGAAGGTCGCCGGCGTTCTGTTCAAGACATAGTTGAGGTCGCCGACATCCGCGGGTGGCATGATCCGACATAGTTGATCCACTCCGCCGCTTGTCAACATGCCGTCGCGACCCATCACGCATCCAGAGCGTAGTGGAATTAAGTCTACACAGCTAAGCTATGAAGAGCGTCCAACCGCCCGGTGCCCGGACGATCCGGCACGCTCTTGGGCAACTGTCTGCGAAGGGCTCCGTCAGGAAAGCGGGCGACGAGCTCGTTGTCGAAGCCGAGCGGCTAGACAAGAGTCTGCTAATCTGGCAAAAGAATCGATGCCCCTGCGCCTTCTAGCCCCGACCCTTACCCCGCACGGCCGATTGACTCTAGCACAAGACGATTACGCGGCGGCAGTTGAAGCCGAGCTTGCACAACGCCTTCAGAACGCGTTCGCCCGCGGATCGGGACACGGCCTCCTCCAACTGGGTGCGAGTGAAATGGGAGTCGCTCTTCCCCCGACTTTGTCTTACTGGCGGGAGTTTGCCGCACAGTATGTGACAGCCGTCTGCACTCTACCAGACACCGGTGCGGAGCCACCAAAAGCTCATGTTCCAGTTCCTCCCGCCTCGGCGTTGGACCAGCTCGTGTTGGCTGCACCTCCCATGACCGGTGCTGAATATCTGACCGCAACGGTCCTGAGCGCTCTCTGGCAAGAACTGGATGCCGCATTTCGACTCGAGTTGTCGGAATCGAAATGCGGGGTTGAGGAATTCCTGAAGCGACGCAATCCGGCTTGGAACCTGGTCGGCCGCGTCCATTTTAACCTTGCCGAAAACCGCAAAGACGAAGCGGCGCCGTTCGCGTTCCTTGCCACTTACACGACGCGGCTGTCGGCGCACGCCAAGGCGCAGCATCTTCCGCTAGGCCAGGCTCTGCGCGAGTATGCCGGTGCCGCCAACAGGGAGCGCCTACTCTCGCTGCTTCTTCCCGTGCAGCGGGCGGCCGAGCGCTGTCCCTGGCTGAAGGCCATGGCCGACGCGGGAGAAATTTTCCACCCATTGCGGTGGATGCCGGACCAGGCCATGCAGCTTCTGAGAGACGTGCCGCAACTGGAGAGCGCCGGGGTAGTAGTGCGGATGCCCGCGACATGGCGAGCCAACCGTCCTCCCCGCGCGCAAGTGACAGCCACCGTCGGCGGCAAGCCGCCATCGGGACTGGGGCAGAATGCGCTTCTCGATTTCCGCTTGGAAGTGACCCTCGATGGCGAAAAACTCACGGAGGCCGAGATCAAGGAATTGCTCGGCAAGTCCGAGGGACTTGCCTTGGTTCGAGGGCGTTGGGTAGAGGTCGATCCGCAGCGGCTGAGCCGAATGATTGAGCACTTCGGTGAGGTCGAGCGTGAAGCCACCGCCAAAGGCGTCAGTTTTGCCGAAGCCATGCGCATGCTTGCCGGCACCGATGTTGCCGTCGATGGCGATTCCGCCTCTGCGGACACCGAGTGGGCGCACGTAGCCGCAGGGCCATGGCTCGCGGAAACGCTGAAAGGACTGCGCAGCCCAGACGGTCTAGCCCGTATTGATCCCGGCCCGGCGCTGAATGGCACGCTGCGGCCATACCAGCAAGTCGGTGTGCAGTGGCTCTATCTGCTTGCGAAGCTCGGCCTCGGGGCTTGTCTTGCCGACGACATGGGACTCGGCAAGACCATTCAAGTACTGGCGCTGCTGCTCGTGCTTCATCGCCAGTGCGACGGTAATCGGCAGCCGAGTCTGTTGGTCGCGCCTGCTTCGCTCCTGGCGAACTGGGCCTCAGAGATTGAACGCTTCACGCCGAGTTTGAAAGCGATCATCGCGCATTCTTCCGAGCTCCCAGCCAACGATCTGAAAACAATGGCGCCAGAACGCCTTCAGGATGTGGATCTGGTGATTACCAGCTACGGCTCACTGCTGCGCATTCCCTGGATTACGGATAGCTCGTGGAATTTGCTGGTGCTCGACGAAGCTCAGGCCATTAAGAATCCTTCTGCCAAGCAGACCCAGACGGCCAAGAAGCTGAAGGCACGGGTGAGGTTTGCCCTCACCGGCACGCCAATCGAGAACCGCCTCGGCGATCTATGGTCCATCTTCGACTTCATCAACCCAGGGCTGCTGGGCTCGGCCAAGGAATTCACGAATTTGGCCAAGCGCCTTGCGGACAGGCCCCACAATCCATACCGCCCGTTGCGCGAGTTGGTGCGGCCGTATATTCTGCGGCGTCTGAAGACCGACAAGACGGTCATTGCCGATCTGCCCGACAAGACCGAGGTCAAGGCGTTCTGCCAGCTCAGCCGCAGGCAAGCAGCGCTTTACCAGCAGGCCGTGGAGGAACTGACGCAACAACTTGACGAAGTCGAAGGCATTCAGCGCAAGGGCCTGGTGTTGTCGTTTCTGATGCGGTTCAAGCAGATTTGTAACCACCCGTCTCAGTGGCTAGGCGACGGCGAATGGAGCCAGGAAGACAGCGGCAAGTGGGCCCGCTTACGTGACATTGCCGAAGTCATCGCCGCCAAGCAGGAGAAAGTCTTGATCTTCACACAGTTTCGCGAAGTGACCGCGCCGCTCGCAGCGTTTCTGGAATCGGTTTTCGGGCGGCCAGGGCTGGTTCTGCACGGACAGACCGAGGTGAAAAAACGCAAGGAACTCGTGCGCCGCTTCCAGGAAGATGAGGCAGTTGGATTTTTCGTGCTTTCGCTCAAGGCTGGAGGCGCCGGACTCAACCTGACTGCCGCTTCCCATGTGGTGCACTTCGATCGGTGGTGGAATCCGGCGGTCGGGAACCAGGCGACCGACCGCGCCTTCCGCATCGGCCAGACCAAGAACGTGCTGGTGCACAAGTTTGTTTGCCGCGGGACCGTGGAGGAAAAAATCGACGAACTGATCGAATCGAAACGGCAGCTTTCCAAAGACTTACTGGAAGGCGGCACCGATCTCCTGCTCACGGAAATGAAAGACGATGATTTGCTTAAGCTGGTTGCTCTGGACCTGAACAGCGCGCTGCCGGAGATATGATCCATGCACTACGACTGGGGATGGCGATCCTATGTTTCCACTGCGGAGCGGCGGCGGCAAGAGCTGCGCCAGATACAGCAGTTAAGGAAGAAGGGACATCCCATCTCGCCGGTGACTGTCGAAGGCCGCGCCATTGCCAAAACCTTCTGGGGGAAAGCCTGGTGCGAGAACCTCGAACGCTACAGTGACTTCGCAAACCGGTTGCCGCGCGGGCGCACCTACGTGCGCAACGGCTCGGTAATCGATCTTCAGATTGCCTCTGGCGAAGTCAAAGCCTTGGTTAGCGGCTCGGAAATCTACGAAATCGTGGTCAAAATCACCCCGGTGACCAAGGCACGCTGGAAGTCCATCTGCAAAGACTGCGCGGGCGCGATTGATTCTCTGGTCGAGCTTCTGCAAGGGCGCCTTTCCACCGGCGTCATGGAACGTATTTGCAGAGAAAAGACCGGACTATTCCCCTCGCCCAATGAGATCCAGCTATCGTGCAGTTGCCCGGACTGGGCGTCAATGTGCAAACACGTCGCCGCCGTGCTTTACGGTATCGGCGCCCGGCTCGACCAGCAGCCCGAGCTGCTCTTCAGGCTTCATGAATTGGACGAGAAGGAACTCATTACCGAGGCCGGTGGCGCGCTTCCCCTGGCAAAGAAGGGAGCTGTTCCTGGGAAGATCCTCCGCAGCG
>JBARGS010000151.1:0-16108 GCA_049798495.1 Candidatus Korobacteraceae bacterium
TTTCGCCGTGGGTGCAGGGCAGATGGGCCGGCAATAGACTCCGCTGCTGACGACGCCGATGAAGAACTTGCCGTCGAAGCGCGCATCCCGCGAAAGCCGGGCTCGCGAACACACCTGCCAATTCAGATTCATGTCGGTCACGGGCCTAGAGTATCCCATCTCGCGGCGGCGAGTAGACGTTTTCGGACCATGTTCTGGAAGCCTGGGGCGGCCGCGTGGTCTACGAGCATCAGGAGGATTCAGAGCGGAAGGTGCGCATCTGGGCGACACCGCGCCGATAACCGCGAAGCTGTGGGAGAAGGGTGCCGATTATGGCAAGCCCTTCGACAAGACGGTGTGGTTCAGCGATACCTATGCGCGAACACCGCAAGGATGGCGCTACCTCTTTGGGCAATCTTCCCTGCCGTTGCGAAACGGTGCACGATAGGCATTAGGGGCGGACAGTCGCAACCGGCGCCGATACGATCATCAAGGCGCCGCGTCGGCCCAGGCCCCTGATACACTGAACGATTCTGAGACGGCTCGTTGGGCCATGCCGTTGGTGCCCGTTCCGGCCTGCGCGTAATAAGCCTCGGACGGGCCATTGCTCTCCGCCCAGTATCCTAGAGTCAGCCACCGGGTTGTCATGTCCTGTAGCTGAATCCAGTAGGTTCCCGCCGGCAGGTCGAGGTTTGGTATTTGGAAACCAACCTTCCAGGCAAAGAAGAGAAACCTGGTCAGGTAAGGCGGTTGCAATCGATCGAGCGGGACGACGCCGCTACCCAGGATTGTTCCGCCGAACGGTTGCGTGCTGATGGTCCACTTCATTCGCTCAGGCAGGTTTCTGTCATCCACGTCGTATAGGATGAGCGTAAAGTTGCTGATGGCAGCTGCCCGCGGGAGAATAAACGAATCCGTCGTCGATGCGCCAAAGTTGACCTGATAGTAGCCAGTCTCGGCATCCTGGCCGTTGTCGTAGAGCACGACTTGGCCGTGGACCGGCGCGGCAATTACCAATACGCAAGCGAGCATCACGAACTGCGCAGTGCTCGCCCGGCAAAGTCTCTGCAATAAGTGCACGATGGGCGCCTCCTCCTGCCTGGAGTTGCAGCCCTCCCCCTGAAAGGCTGATCGGCAGGTACCCCACAACAGCTGTAATAGGCCGAACATCTCACTTTGTCCGTTTTGAAGCAAGCCTTTTTTCTCGGTGCTGGAGCGAGGAAGGTAATCAACCTTGCTCAGCGGGCACGCTGATTCGCGAGCATAGTGCGACGACACACTTGCCTTCTCGCTCTCCCCTCCCGGCATGGACCAATCGGCACTGCACTTCAGCGAGGGTGTCCACCAGATGGATTGCTGCGGGTTAGGAGCGTGTGAGCGATTGGCTGGCTGTTGAGGGCTGCAGAAATGTGGCGATCAAGTTGACGGCGAGAGCGGTTACTGCCGCAAGTTCAAGAATGGCGGAATAAGGCAGCCAGCCCCAGGCCGCGGGCACGATCTCTTGGTAAGCGAGGACTTCAGCACCGACGCGCATGGTGCATCCCAGGAACAGCAAGAGGAGACCGAAAAACATAAGCCTCGGACTGAATAGAAGTCGCATTCCTGAAAATGCTGGCAGCACCCGCTGACCGATGCAGAAAACCATCATGGCAACAAACCCCACGGTCAACGCGTGACGCGAAGCTCCCCAGATGCCGGCTGGATTTGTGGTGCTTGCCGCCCAGATGCCGAGCACTGCCGCGATCAATAGCCAGACATAGGCGCTCCTGACAAAGAAGGGAAAGCTGTTGTGGATGCCCTTGGTCTTGGCCGCTTTCTCCGGCACGGCAAAAATGCGCAGCGCGATCATCGCCAGCAGCGACGCACCTAATAGCAATGTTGTGGTGATGCGGAAGAAATTAGCGAGTCCCAAACCAACTCCTACCACTTGACCCGCAACTGCAAGCCTCAAGAGCCGGTCATGAGGCGGACGTGTGCCAAGAAAAACGGGCAACCACTTCGCGTTGAAGCCCCACACAAAAGGCACCATGAATCCCCAGGCAGCGAGTATCAGGAAGCGCTGATCGAAGTTGGGGGGAAACGCAGGTCCGTCAGCTCGAAAGGCGAGCCACAGGCAAGCTGCCAGATTGAGGAGCAGCGTCGCAAACAGTCCCACCGTACCCGTAATCACCACCAAGACCCAGATTTCCAGCTTGCCCTTACCACCGTCCCGCGGCTTGTGTTGCGATACGGCGCGAAAAAAGATGAGGAAAGCCGCCACTTCCATTGCAGCGGAAAGAGGCAGAAGTGCGCGCCAATGCCAGAGATACACATTCGCCGCCCAACGTATCAGCCCGCCGGCCATCCAGAGCGTACCCGAGAACCACGCTAGTCGGAGCGCGAAGGGTTTCAATCCGCCACGAAGCTTCGGAATCGAGTAGTAACCGATGCCGAGAATAAAGCTGCCAATCCAGCCGAGCACCTGGGCGTGTCCGTGTGCCTGAATCCAGGCGGGTGAGATGCTATCAGCGGCACGGCGCCCGCTGATGGAGATGAGATTCCATACCCCGAGAAACGTCCCCGGCAGAAGCATGAACAACAGTCCGCCGGATATGAAGAAGATCAGCAGACGCGAGAGCTGCAACTCGCGAGCGCTTGTGCGTTCGAAAATCTGGAGAGGCGTTTCCGATTTGGAGCTGACAACTTGTAGCTGGGCGCGATTCATTTGTTTTTACGAGCTGAATGATGCCACGGCGGTAGCGCCGGAGAGGCTGCCTACTCTCCGTGCGCGTCGCGATCAAAGCGAAACACGTAGCGCAACAGACCGCCATTGATGAGCAGCAATACGCTGGAGCCGGCTGCCGCGGGAATCAAGGTCTTATAAGCGCCGCTTAATAGCGCTTCCATGGACACGGTGAGCAGCCAGAGTTGCAGCACAACCGCGGCTCCCACAAATGCGAGCATGGCCGAGAAGAGGGTTGTTCCTTGCCGTCGCAGACTCATACAACCTCCATGCTGACGGCAAAGAGTTGGTCGCCTCGTTGCTCCAATTGCAGTCGCGGCAACGGCCGGGTTGGCGGACCGGCGATCGGCTGGCCTGCAAGGTTGAACAAGCCATGGTGACACGGGCAGAAAAGACCATTCTCCGCCTTGTCATACACCACGGCGCACGACAGATGCGTGCAGACCTGCGAGTAGGCCACCAGCTTTCCCTCTGGCGTGCGAACGGCGATACACGGGTCCGAATCCGTGGGATAACGAAATAACATGGAACCTGTCTGATCCAGCGCCGAGGCTGAGCCGATAAGGCGTTCGACGTGAGATCCCCGGTGCAGTAGCCTGCTGGCAACGACTGTCGCCCAGTTCGCGGACGCCAGCAAGAGTGACCCTAAGGTGAGAAATTTCACCATCTCGCGCCGGGTTACGTAATGGTCGCCCTCCCACTCAATGGGAAAATCCTGCCGCCACTTGGAGGTGGCCGCCGCTTTACATCCCGTACAACCTTGTTCTTCGTCGCGCATATTCATCCCACGTTCTCCAACATGAGCGCTACGTCATAGGGGTCTTCGGACAGGGCGGATGGGGTCGACGAAATCTGCACCAACTCGACATTCACCCGTTCTACCTCTCGTGGCACGATGACGAACACTTTTGTCGTCACTTCTTCCTTGCCGAACTTCCAGCGGTTAATGGCGACGCCCCGCCGCGTGCGCTGAATCTCTTCCGCTGTAGCGAAGGTCAGCGCCTGGGAGGGACAAACCGTGGCACACATTGGCTTCTTGTCCACGCTGGTGCGGTCGTAGCACATGTCGCACTTCATCATCTGGTCGATTTCGACTTCGTATTTAGGAACACCAAACGGGCACGACAGCACACAATTCGAGCAACCTATGCAACGCGGCTTCAGGGAACTTTGCACCACGCCGTCAGGCGTCTTCTTGATGGCGTCGGCCGGGCATACTCGTGCACAGATCGGATCTTCGCAATGCATGCAGACTTGGGGCGCGGTCTGTACGCTCTCACGGCGCTGGATGGTCTCCAGGTGAATCAGCGAAACGCCACGATGCGTGTCGCACTCGGCGCAGGCAGCCACACAAGACTGGCATCCAATGCAGCGGGAGTAGTCGATGTAGAAGGCGCGTTCGCTCAACGAATACCTCCCGCCTCGGTTTCCAGTTGTGCGATGGCGTCCGTCGGCTCTTCGGTTTTACAGAGCCGAACCGCACAGATCTTGAACTCCGGAATATTCGACACGGGGTCGATGGCGCGAATCGTCAGGTTGTTGGCGGAACGGTCAAGCGGCCAGTGATAAGGAATGAAAACCGTGTCAGGCCGGATCGTTTTGACCACTTGCGCCCGCACCACAACGCTTCCGCGGCGGCTCTCGACTTTGACGAAGTCACCATCCTGGAGTCCGTATTTGTCGGCGAGCCTGGGATGCATCTCGCAAAATGGCTGGGGGTACTGGTCAAGTAATGCGCCGATGCGGCGGGTCTGCGTGCCGGAGAGGAAGTGCGACACCACACGCCCTGTAGTGAGGATGATTGGATATTCATCGTCCGGCATTTCGGCCGATGGCCGCCACTCGATGGGAATGAAATGCGCCTTGCCATCGGGGTGTCCGAACTTGCCGCCTTCATAGAGGCGCGGTGTGCCCGGGTGTCCGATCTCCGGACATGGCCAGAAGATCCCATTGCTCTCGTCAATGCGATCCCAGGTGATCCCGTAGTAGTCGGAGACGCCGCCTTTGGAGGCCACGCGCAACTCCTCGAAAATGTCCCGCGGCGACGAGTAGTTGAACTTGTCGCCATATCCGAGACGCTTGGCGATCTCGCAAACGATCTTCCAGTCTTCGCGCGCCTGGCCGGGGGGGCTCACGACCTTGCGATGATGGATAACCCGTCCCTCGACGTTGGTGGTCGTGCCTTCGTCTTCTTCCATCAGCGAGCCGGCGAGCACAATGTCGGCGTAGCGAGCGGTCTCGGAAAGGAAGAACTCGATGTTGACGTAGAACTCCAGCTTCTCCAGCGCAGCTCGAACGTAATTTGCGTCGGGAAGCGAGACCGTAGGATTGAAGCAGATGGAGATCAGGCCCTTGATCTTGCCGTCGTGAATAGCTTCGATCAGCGGTACGGCAGAAAGGCCTTTGCCGGGAATCGATTCTTCCGGAACGCCCCATACGCCGGCGATATATTTACGATGTTCGGGGTTCGCAATGTCGCGCATACCCGGCAACTGCTCACACTTCTGACCCTGCTCGCGCGCGCCTTGTCCGTTGCCCTGGCCCGTAATCATGGCGTAGCCGCAGCCTTCACGACCAATCCGCCCACTGGCGATCACCAGGTTGATGGCGGCGATACAGTTGTCCACACCTTTAGTGTGGTGCTCGATGCCACGCGAATGCAGCAGGAAGCTGGTGGGCGCCGGTCCCCACATCTCGGCAGCCCGCACGATCATCTCCGGCGGGACACCGGCGATCTTGGCGGAGTACTCAGGCGTGTACTTCTTCACCGCCTCGACCACATCCTCGAAGCCCGTGGTGTGCTGCGCGATGAAGTCGCGGTCAATCCAGCCGCGTTCGATCATGATGTGCAGCATTCCGTTGAAGACGCCGATGTCCCCACCGGAACGCACCGGAATGAAGAGGTCGGCGTTGCGGGCAATCGGAGTCATCCGGGGATCAAGAATGATCAGCTTGCCGCCATTCTCACGCGCCTGCCACAGATAGTCGGTGGTGATGGGCGCACATTCCGCGATGTTCGCGCCTGCAACCAGAATCACTTTGGCTTTGGGAATGTCGGACCAGGGATTGGCGCTGCGATCGATGCCAAAAACCTTCTTCGATGCCGCGCCCGCGGAAACCATGCAAAGCCGGCCGTTGTAATCGATGTTGGCAGTGCGTAGCGCTACCCGCGCAAACTTTCCCACCAGGTAGGCTTTCTCGTTAGTGAGTGAGGCTCCGGTCAGCAGGGCGAAGGAGTCGTTGCCATACGTCTGCTGAATACGCTGAATCTCACTGACGACGCGGCTGAATGCGGCATCCCAACCGATGGGCTCGAAGCCCTTTCCCGGGACGCGTTGCAAAGGATGCTTGAGCCGGTCGGGATGCTCATCCTGCATGTAGCGTTTTACGCCCTTGGGACACAGCTTTCCCAGATTGAAGGGAAAGTCCTCCCACGGTTCCCACCCAACAATCTTGTTGTCGCGCACGCGCAGCTGAATTCCACATTGCTGCCCGCAGAAGCAGCAATGGGTCTTCACCATCTTGTCTTCTTCTTCCGAGGCTACCCAACCGCCTGCAGGAACGCGATTGAGCGTGGGACCAAACTGCTTTACTAATTCCGGTATGTCAACGGGGAGTTTTGCCATAAGTCAAAAGCTTTCCAGGCGCTCGCGCTCCGCGCCGGTTGTTCGCCACATCGCATCTTGCGTGAGGGCGAGATTCTTGCGCCTGCATGGCGGACAAACATCCTGGTAGTGCGTGCCGTCTTCCATTCGATACTGAATCCCGAGTGCGCTCTGCACCGCTTTCAAGTCGTCAATTTGCAGGCTGCTCGCAAAGTCCTGGCCACAACGGGCGCAGGACGCATGTCCGCCCTCTTCACCCGCGCGCTTATAGAAATCGATGCCCATCTGGGCGGGGCGCTGAAAGATGTGGAAGAACTTTCCAAAGGGCAGGTAGAGCAACGTGAAAATGACAGTCACCGCATGCAGTTGCGAGAGAAAGACATAGTAGAGTCCGCGCATGAGGTGAGTGGACACGGTGAGAAATAAGCCGGTCACAGAGATCGCGAACAGCAGAATCAGCGGCAGCAGATCGTTAGAAAACTGTTGCACGCTCATCGCACCGCGATCGCGGCCACGCCGCCACATTGCGGTGAAGACTCCGATCAGAACCATGACCGCGCAGATGTCGAGGATATTAAATGCCAGCGGAGCCATCAGACTGTTCAACGGGAAGCTACCGACATGAATGCCGAAGACAAACGCGCGATAGATGGCCTGATTGTCGGGAGCTGTTTCGAAACGTATCCAGCCAAACGACAGGGGAAAGGTGACCGCCGCGGCGATCAAGCATCCCCAGGCCAGAAACCAGTGCGCCGTCCAGCGCGTTTTGGAGCGGCGCTCGATGAAGCGCTGCAGCACCACGTTGTTCCAGAAAATGGCCGCCAGTCGGGCGATGTTGCCCGGCAGTCTTTTGGGTTGCAGAAATATCTGCCAACCTCGGAACCAGTAGAGACGGGTCGGAGGACGGCGCAGCCACATAGCGTAGCGATATCCCAGGCCGAACGCCGAGAACACGGTAGCTCCGGCGTAGGAGACCAGCGCGGGATCGAAGTCCTTGAAGCCACGGCTGCCGACCACAATGCCGACGATCAGTGCAGCGGCGGCAATCAGACCCCAGACAAGAGCATGCGCCGTGTCTGAACCGCGCGGCGAAAGATCAATAGGCTTGAGACTCTTCATTGCTCAATTCGTAGTTGCTAAAGCGATGCTTGGCGCGCGCACGCTGAATAGTAGAACCATCAGGCAAGCAAGCGCGAAGACGCTCAGCAACACAAAGCCAAGGGTGAAAGACCCGGTTTGCTGTTTGATCACGCCGAGCAACAACGGTGGAAAGAAGCCGCCGAGTCCGCCTGCCGCGCCCACCAGTCCGGTAACTCCGCCCACCGACTTGGGGAAGTATTCAGGTACCAGTTTGAAAACTGCTCCGTTGCCCAAACCGATTGATGCTGCCATGCCCAGCGCGCCGATGGTGAAAGTTGACATCAGTGGACACGCCAGGAAGATGGCGAACATCGCCGTTGCCGGGAAGACCCACTTGAGAATGGTGCGGCCGCCAATCTTGTCGGCCAGCACACCGCCAACCGGACGCAACAACGTGGCCAGCACCACGAAGCCCGCAGTGCGGAAGCCGGCATCTTGCGGCGTCAGCTTGAATACTTCGGTCAGAAGTGTTGGCAGGTAAACCGCCATGGCCACGAAACCGCCGAAGGTCAGGAAGTAATAAAGGCTGAGCACCCAGCTGCGCTTGTCATTCAGAGGTCGCGCGATCTCGGCAAACGACTTTGCCGGTCCGCGATTGGGAGCGTTTCGCGCCATGCTGGCAAAGATCACCAGCCAGATGGCGAGCAAAACGCCGAAGGTCCAAAACCCCCACTTGAAACCTGCTGCCGCGGCCAGTACAGGCGAACCGTAGGCGGCCAGAGATTGGCCGATGTTACCCGCGCCATAAACGCCAAGAGCGAAGCCCTGCCGCTCCGGCGGATACCATCCATTAACGAAAGCCACCCCGACCGAGAAGCTGGCTAACGCGATACCGATCAAGAATCCGTAGGCGAGCAACTGGCCGTAACTGCTGACACCACCCATCAGAAATGCCGGAATGATCGACAGCACCATGACCACGCTGAACACGATCCGTCCTCCGAATCGGTCGGTGAGGATGCCCAGCGGGATTCGCCCCAGCGAACCCAGCAGCACCGGGATGGCGATGGCAATGCTCTTCTGTACGGGGGTGAGCGCCATGTGCCGGCTGATGATCGGCATCATCGCCGACATCGATCCAAAGACGGCAAAGCACAAAGCAAACGCCCCAGTGCCTAGCGCGAGCTGAAGGTTGGCGGAAGACGGCTGTGACATAGAAACTGTTCCGCTCATCTTAATCCCGGAGTAGCACGCGATGCCGTGCAATAGTGCACACTTTCTCGAGTGCCGGTTTGGAACCAATCGATGGCGCACACTCTTAACGGCTGTCCCAATCTAGTTAGTAACGGCGGCGCCTTCGTACTCCAGCAGGCGCCTTTCCCCTTGAAGGGCCCTGAGCGGAGTTAGGTCCTGCGTCAACTCCACCGTTCCCAGGTAGCGTCCATCCTTCGTGCGAACGGCGAAGTAGCGGACATGAACAAATTTCTCCTGGAAGTTGATCCAGAATTCCGCCACGCTCTGCCGTCCGGCCTTAAAGTCACTGAGGATTTGGTCAACCGTCTCCACGCTTTTAGGCGGATGGCAGTTCTGTACTTTGCGTCCAATGATGGCTTTGCTGCGCGCGAAGACGCGATCCGGACCTTCGGTGAAAAAGGCCACGCGATCATCGGCATCGACGAAGGTGAGATCGAGCGGCAGCGTGCCGAAGATTCCGGCCAGTTGCTCCAGACTTACATTACCGGTGGGCAACATGAGCGCGCCGGTATGCGGGACGTTCACCGAGTCAGCCGTTACGGAGACGGCAGGCACATAGCCCTGTCGCGGCTCGACAATGCACCAGCCATATTTGGGAGAAGCTGACCATATCTCGGCCCACTCATCTTCGGAGAGCGTCTCCAGCGACATGGGGAGCAAAATGTTTTCTTCCTTGTAGACCATTTCCTCCACGGCATTGAGCGCGGCGTTTGCCGCCTTCAACAAAGCTGCTCGCCACTCTTCAGTCGTCGCTGGGCCAGGATGGAGGCATTGTCCCAACTGCTTGAGTAAGCTTCGAACATCGTCGTCCTTGGCCCACATCACCTTGGAAGGCCCAGCAATCCCATGTCGCTCCAGACAAGAAAATAGGGCGTGCTCTTTCCGCTGATAATGCTTGTCAATGTCCATGAGGTCATTGAATGCCTGGCGAAGGCGAAGAACAATCGACGCTGGATCGGTTGCTCCCGGCAGGTTCTGCAACTCACCGACGGCTGTCTTCATGAGTGCGATTACAGCGCGTAAGGCTTCGTTTTCGCGGCGGAATGTGTCGATGGGATGTCCCGGAGCAATCTCTTTACGAGTCGGTATCTGGATCAGCACGTCACGAGTAACCTGCGAGTGGAGATCGCACATCGACCGGACTTCCTCCACAGGCATACCTTCGGCCATCAATTCCTGTTCCATGGCCATGATTTCGGAAGCGTCGGTCTGCTTAACGATTTCCCGCATCTGCCGTTGCACTGCATCGGGCGGATTTCCGGCGTGCAGGTGTTTAATGATGTCCTTCAACACTCGAATTCGATTTGCCTTGTTGTCGATCAGTTCGCTCATGACACACTCCTTGAAGTCCAAGAGTACGCAGGCGAACGGAGCAAGTAGATGACTTAAGTCACACTACGATCTATTAGGGCTTTTTTCGCTGGACCGGGAAGATTGCGCAGTGGAGACAGCGTAACGGTGGTAACGGAGCAGGTTGGATGGAAGGGTTTACCGAACAACGGGCATCGGATGTTGCTGCTCGCCCGCATTCGGCACAAGTTCCAGATAAACCTGTTTCGGCAGGCTCGTATTCCAATGACGCGAAATCTTGGCATAGCCCACCAATCCGAAGAAGATGATGGCGATCCCCGCAGCTATACTCCAGGCCGGAATGGCGTGACGCTTCCGCAAACCTACCGGCACGCTCATGGTCAGCGTATCTTTCGCCGGACAAACTGCCACACATTCCAGGCACCCGGTGCACTCGGCAGTCCGAATCTGGATGAGCTTGTCCACCGGCAGCGCCGAAGGACACGCCTTGGCGCACTTGGCACAATCGATGCAGGTGTCGGAATTGCGCGTTATCTGGGATGGACTAAGCAGGGAGGCGAGTCCGAGGAACGCTCCGTAGGGACACAGATAGCGGCACCAGAAGTTCTGAATGAAGATGGACGCGACAACTAGTCCGAGAACGACCAATGCTGTCGTGCTGCCCAGGTAACGGAAGAAGTTCAGCATCCGCACGTCGACAATGAGCGCATACGGACTGCCGAGGAACTCAGCGATGGCCGCCGCTGACATGCTCGCCACGGCGTAGACGAAGAAGCTCAAGAGGATGTACTTTAGCGAGCGCAGCGTAATGTCGGCCCAACGCGGCAATTGAAAATTCCGGCGGAAAGTCCTGCGGCCTAGCTTCCAGAGATATTCGGATACGGTTCCCACCGGACATAGCCAACTGCAGAATGATTTGCGGAACACGACCGACATCATCAGGAACGATACGAACAGGAAGAAGCCGGCAGCATGCACATGCGGCAATTCTCGAGTAAGCAGGAAATACTTTAATTGCATGAGGCCTTCGATGGGCAACCAGCCCTCGACTCCAGCCGGCCGCGAGACCTCGAATGCCCGCCCGCCGCTTTCGGCCCAACGCACCCAAAGATAGAACTCCACGCCGATCCAAGCGTTCAGGGCCACCAGGAAAAGCTGCACGCCCAATCGCAAAGTCTGCGAATACTCTCGATCGTCGCGGCGAACAAGCTTCTTGTGTCGCCTGTCAGAGGCTGATTCAGCGCTGATCAGAAAAGGGGACGCGCTGCCCGTGGCCTTACGAGTCTCATCCAGAACCGAAGGGGCTGATCCCGAACTCCTTTGTGATACTGCCGGCACCGTTGCGTCCTCTCATTTGCAGGTTACGAGAAGAACGGACGGGGAACTATGACTTAGGTCACACTCGGTCAATGGCAGGATCCTACCCATGCAGTTGAGACTGCATGGCGGAGAAAGGTGAATTCGAACAGTAAGTACAGGTCATTCTCTGCCAACATGTTACGTGTTTCATATCCGCTTGCCTGCGGATCCAACTCCAAATTTTACCCGGAGAGTCATGAGCGAAACGCAGAGGCTCGACCGTCCTACCAGCAAGTCATGAGCGAAATGCACATCTTGCCTGCGCGACACGATCCACTAGCCAGAACAAGGAGAACAGCTTAAGATTTCCCGACTCTCATTTTCGGTCGCGAACTGGTACAGCATCCGTGGGTAGGAGGTTCATGATGAGTACGAAACCAACCCCATTACAAAACGCGGCTATACAACTTCCTGCCGCAAACGGGCTGGCATTGGTCCGGCTGACGATTGGCGCAATGCTTGTGTGGGTGTTCTTCGAAAATCTGGGAAAGGGTCTCTACACCCCAGCGGGCTACGCAGGGCTAATCAATTATTACATTCAGCATAGTCACTCGCCGGCCGCGTGGAAGGCAGTGATGGGCTTCATGGCGGGCCATGCTGCCATGGCGGCGCCCATGCAGGCGTTGGCCGAGATCTCGCTCGGAATCCTGCTCATCGTCGGTCTGCTGACGCGCCCGGTCGCCTTTGTAGCGTTTCTGTACCTGGGCAGCCTTTGGGTCTCTGAGTGGGGCACCGCGTGGATCTGGGAGCTGCTGGTTCCGGTGCTCGCGTCGCTTGCGCTCGCGGTGGGACGAGCGGGACGGAAGTGGGGCGTCGACGCGCGACTGGCGCAGCGGTGGCCTTCCTCCCCGTGGTGGTGATTGAGCCAAATCACGTGCGAGTCTCGGTCGTGATTCCTACGCACAACGAAGCGCAGTCCATCGGCCGCGTCCTAGCTGATCTGCCGGCCGACATTGTCACTGAGGTCCTGGTTGTCGATAGCAATTCAACCGATGGGACACCCGAGATCGCCTCAAGAATGGGAGCCCGCGTCCTCCACGAACCTCGCCGCGGATACGGTCGCGCCTGTTTGACTGGACTGGTCGGCGCCAGCAGCCCTGACATTGTAGTGTTCCTCGACGGCGACTACAGCGATCGCCCCGCGGAGCTGCCGATTCTGCTGGCTCCGATCATCGACGGCCGTGCCGATATCACGCTGGGTTCACGCCTTGGGAAGCAGAGCATCCCTGGCGCGCTGCCCTGGCACGCCACGTTTGGTAACCGCCTCGCGGCTTTCCTGATTACACATCTCTACGGTGTGCGGATCACAGACCTCGGACCGTTCCGCGCCGGGCGAGCAGATGTCCTGCGCCGTCTCGCTCTGGAAGAGACCACCTATGGCTGGGCGGTTGAGATGATCCTGAAGGGCGCGCTACAGGGATTCCGTGTCGTTGAAGTGCCGATCAGTTATTATCCACGCATCGGGAAGTCGAAGATTAGCGGTACGCTGAGGGGCACAGTCGGAGCGGCGTGGTTCATCCTCTTCCTGATCGTGCGCTATTATTTTCGGCATCGAAGGGCCGCTACGCCGCGGCCGGCGTGAGTCTTCGCACACCGACCTCCTATGGAATCCTCCCGCGAAAGTCCAGCACATTCGCATGACAGCAACCGCACTCTGGTTGTCATGGCAAAAGCACCCAGGCCGGGCATGGTCAAGACCCGTTTAGCTCAGAGCCTTCCGGTTGAAGCCGTCACTGAGCTCTATCGCTGTCTTTTGCATGACACAATGGCGCTGGCCGCCTCGCTGGGCACTGTGGAAGTTGCCATTATGTGCCCCGCTTCGGATGTCGAAGAACTTACAAGGCTGGCGCCCGGTGTGGTGGACGTCGTAGCGCAGACAGGGGACGGACTTGCGGCAGCCCTCACCTCGGTGTTTGCACACTTCGCAGCGCGTGGCCGGCAACGTGTCGTTGCCTTCAACAGCGACAGCCCGCATCTGCCGGCGTCTGTTTTGGAATCTGCGTTCGTAGCTCTCATCACTTCCGACGTGGTTGTCGGACCGACACACGATGGAGGCTACTATCTCGTCGGTGCCAAGGCCACCCACCCAGCGCTTTTCGATGGCGACGGCATGGGCACCAAAAGCGCACTCGACGCCCTGCTGGCACGCGCTCGCACGATGCAGCTTTCCGTGGGCTTTACAGATTCCTTCTACGATATTGATGTGGCAACCGACTTAATGCGGCTCGCCGCGGAACTGCGGCTCGCTCCGGCCCGTGCACCACGAACGGCAGCGTGGCTGGAACAGTGGGACCGACTGGTGGCACAGTTGCCGAGGGGCGCGGCAGACCTGTGAAGCTCACGCCATCCCGCAGGCTGTATGTTCTTGGCGGCGTCATGCTTGTGGCGCTGACGATCTGCTCCCGCAACTTTAGCGGCCAGGGGGAAGAATTCTCCATCATTCCGCTGTCCGTGGCCGGCGTCGCGTACCTTCTCGCCATCCGTGAGTTCGTTGCGACGCCAAGCTTCCCGAAGCGAGTCATCGTCATCGGACTGGCGCTGGCTGCCGTGTGGCATCTTTTATTTCTATTGATGCCGCTGGGCTCAGATGACGATATTCGTCGATATGTCTGGGATGGCCGCATGCAGCGGCTCGGCTATAACCCTTATCTTGTCGTGCCCAACGATCCCGCGCTCGGCGGGTTGCACACATCCGAAACCCGCGCGCTGAACAACCCCGATATACCGACCCCATATCCAGCGGGCGCTGAACTTTTCTTCCGCGCCGTAACCGCGATTCATGAATCCACCTTTGCGCTGAGAGTAGCATTCGTAATTTGCGATTTGGCAATCGTTCTCATTCTGCTCGATGTCTTGCGTTGTAGTGGACAAGCAGCGCACTGGGTTCTGGCTTATGCCTGGAACCCGCTGCTGGCGACGGAAGTGGCGGGCAGTGGTCACATCGATATTGTCGGCGTGCTGCTGCTGTTGATCTCCTTCGCCGCGCTGGGGCGTCGCTGGCGTACGGTTGCCGCCGTGACATTTGCGCTGGCGGTTGCGGTGAAACTGCTCCCGATTGTGTTACTGCCGCTCTACTGGAGGCGTGTTCGTATGCGCGACGGAGTGCTGGCGGCAGCCGTCTTCGGACTCCTCTACGTACCTTTCTTGAACCACGGGCGAATTCCCGTCGGCTCGCTCGAGACTTACGTGCAGAGTTACCGCTTCAATGGTCCGGTGTTTGCCACGCTTGAGCGAGTGGCGGCTCCGCAGCTTGTCGTTGGGCTGGCAGTGTTCATCGGCTTTCTTACCGCAGTCTGGATGAGAAGAAAGTCCGCGCTATGGTCCTCGGACGCGTTTGCCTGGCCGATGGCAGCATCGCTTTTATGTGCGCCGGTTGTGTATCCATGGTACCTGCTGTGGATGCTGCCGTTCCTCCGATCGACCGCGACGCTGCCGCTCATCATCTGGACGGTGAGTATCATCCCTACTTACTACATCTGGCATCTGCGCGCAGTTGGACGTCCGTGGTTACTTCCTAGCTGGATTATGCTGCTGGAATACGGGGCCGTGGCAGCGGCCGGTGTAATTATCGGGTGGCGCCGACTTACACGACCGGCACGGCCCGAATGCTCAACGGACCAGCCTTAGGAATGCTGTCGGAATAAGCCAGGGTGCTAAGCCGATACAAGGTTGTATCTTGAAGCCTTTGTCCGTCATCCAACCGAAGTCACTGAATTCACCGAGGAGGACCTCCATGAGAAATTCGAGCCGTGTTAAGGCGATCCGGGCTCTGCTGGCTTTTGGGGTGTTGGTCCTTGCTGCAACTTCCTGGGCGCAGACGCGTCCGCCAATTGTCGAAAAGCTTGCCAAGACCTATGGTCTCGACTCCTATGGGCAAGTCGACGCGATCCGTTATACCTGGAGCGCAACGTTTCCGGGCGTAGATGTTTCTCGAACATGGACCTGGGAGCCCAAGACCGGCCAGGTCACCTACGAGGGAAAAGATAAGGACGGCAAGCCGGTGAAGGTCACCTACCTGCGCTCGCAGCTCAGCAGCCAACCGGCAAACGTGAAGGACGACATCGATCCGGGTTTCATCAACGATAATTATTGGCTGATGCTCCCGTTCCATATTTACTGGGACACCAGCGCGACCGTGCAAGATGCGGGAATGCAGAAACTACCCCTGGGCAAGGGTTCCGCCCAGAAGATTGTGGTGAAGTATCCTTCCAACGTCGGCTATACACCGGGCGATACGTGGACGCTATACCTTGGCACTGACGGACGAATCGAAGAATTCCGATATGACCGCGGGGGCCCCAAAAAGCCCAGTGTCGTCATCGCAACGTGGGCAGGCTACAAGACGGCAGGTCCTTTGCTGTTCTCAACCGAGCACCGCGGCACCGCCGACGGCAAGCCACTGCACCTTTGGTTTTCGAATGTGGCCGTCAAGCTGGCGGGATCAAACAGCTGGACGGACGCACGATAAACAACGGACGAGCCCCTACCGGGCAATCACTACCGTGGTGCAGCAACTGCTCAGCTTGGGCAGATCGCGGGTGGCGGCCATGCGAACCCGCAGGCTGCGCCGTTCCCCGCGAACGATCGGACAGTAGTAGTCAGGCTCGAGGAGCGCGCCCTGGAGGCGTCGGCGCCCGGCACATCCACCATGGCATGACTCCCGAAACTCGCAAGGCTGGCACGCCTCGGGAAGCGTGCGGGCTTGCTCGAAGGGCGTGGATTCAAGGATGTCGAGCCCCGTCGCGATCAAGTCTGACAGCGGCTCACCAGATCCCGGCCAATACACGCAGGGCTGCGT
>JBARGS010000152.1:0-13561 GCA_049798495.1 Candidatus Korobacteraceae bacterium
CGCCCACGCCATGCGCTCCTGCACCTCCTGTGGAAGTTCCTGCTGCCGGCCAATGTATTGCAGCCGGATGTTGTTCTCCATCAGCGTGGGCAGTTCCATCTTCAGATAGCGGCGCAGCAGGTTCATCAGGAATTCGACTTCGGTGCGCGGGCGCTTCCAGTTCTCCGCGGAGAAGGAATAAAGCGTGAGGGCGGGGACTCCGATGCGCGCGGCGGTCTCTACGGTGGAGCGCACGGCGGCGACACCTGAGCGGTGTCCCGCGATGCGGGGCAGATGGCGGCGCTTGGCCCAGCGGCCATTGCCGTCCATGATGATGGCGATGTGGTGGGGCAGCCGCTCCGGATCGAGGCGGGCAAAAATCTCGGCCTCTTTGCGGTTCAGCCCAGCGGGCACTTGTGCGCGCAAAGCGTACCTCTAACCATCCTTGAAAGTAGCATAGGCGGCAGGGGGTTGCAATGAATCGCGACAGACATCGCGCTACTGATACTCCTGATCGGGAGAATCGGCAAACAGCGCGACTTTGCCATCTTTATCCAGTCCGTAGGTAATGAGCAGGGCGTGGGCGCCTTTGCGCATTCGGTAAACCGATCCAACCCCGCTGCCGACCGGTTTGCGTATCACCAGCACGAGTGAATCCGGCGGCCACACGTCCTTCAACTCAGATTGCACATCCTTGGTTTCGTCGGGAGTCAGCGCCGCGGCCATCTCGGTGGAAAGCTGGCTGCGGACATCCTCGCCCGCCGCCAACTGTGCCAGCAGCTTCTTCAGGCTTTCGGCAAGCGCAGGGTGATCGTCAGGTATGGCGGTCAGCTTGGGAGGTATCAACGCCGGGTTGATAATGCCTGCCACAACGCGGGCAATCGTTCTCGGCCCTCCACCTGCAAGGTTGGTAAGGACGGCGACGCTCAGGTTGTCGTCCGGATAGCGCAGAATGAAGCAGGTAAAGCCCTGCCACGCTCCGCCATGCTGCGTCGTTCGATGGCCGTTCATGGGTTCCATCGTCCAGCCGAAACCATAATGGGCGGGATTCGGTTTTCCGTCGTTCAGCGGAAAGACCGTCCACATCCTATCCAGGCTCGATTGCTTGAGCAACGTGGTGCCGTAGAGGGCGCCATCCCACCTGGCAATATCCAGCACATTGAAGTAAAGAGTCCCGTCGGCCGTCGAGTCGAAGGTGGGAGAGACCCACTCCTGGTTCTTCAACTCGCCGTGATGAAGCTCGTAGCCCGAGGCGCGATTGGGAATGATATCGGCCTCGCTGATCAGACGCGTCGAGGTCATACCCAGCGGTTGGAATATCCGCTCCTGAAGGAAGTCGGCATAAAACTTGCCCGTCACCTTGTGAATGATGATGCCGAGCAAAAGATAATTGGTGTTGCGATAGTCCCATTGCTCGCCGACTTTGAAGTCGATCGGCAGGGCTTCCACCTTTTCCACCAGTTCATCTTCCGTGAAATCCAGACGGAGATAAAACGGACCTTTGGGACCGGTGCGGTCGGCGCTCTCGTACTCGGCCAACCCGGAGGTGTGCGACAGCAGGTTCTTGATCAGGATTGGCTTCCAGCTCTCCGGCGCATTAGGGAAGTATTTGACGATGCTGTCGTCGAGGCTGATCTTGCCTTCCTCAACCAGCATCATGATGGCCGCGGAAACAAACTGCTTGCCCACCGAGCCCGACTGGAAAACGGTCTCCGCCTTCACTGGGACGGACAACTCGACGTTCGACATCCCATAGCCCTTGGCCAGCAGGACCTGTCCGCGGCTATAGACTCCGACGGCCACACCGGGAATTTGGCGGTTCTTCATCTGCGAATTCACCACGCGATCGATGGCGGAGATCTGATCCGCGCTGAGGGACGGATGTATGCTCTGGGCCCACAAGGAGGTGCAGAAGCTGGCAATCGTGAGAAGGCAAAGCGCGGCAACTCGGCGCATCGAACCCTCCAGAACTGTTGGTGGAAGCCCCCGTAGTATAGCGGCTGCAGGAAGGCCGGGTACGCAAGTTTCTCCCGGTCACTTGCATGTGTGATGAGATGGGCTAACGTTTCTGTTCGATCTTGCGCTCCGGTCGAAAACCGAGAATGGGTCTTCGCTGTTGGAGACACGTAGGCCCATCATCAGGAGAACGCATATGGCCCGAATCCGTATTTCGCTACTGTTAATCGGCCTGTGGCGTGGTATACGAGATCACACCATAAGAACCGACGCGCGGCTTCGCTGATCGAAAAGCAAATGCCGAGGAGTTGCGTCCTCGGCATTCCGTCTTTAGGTTGAGTAAAGCTCTTCGCCTGTTATGCTCCTCTGCGCGGATGCATCACCATGTCCCGCACCTGCGTGAGCACGCTGGAGAGCTGCATCGCATTCAGCTTGGAGGTGAACTCCACCAGCTCGGCTACGAACGGATCGGTAAGCAGTTCGTTGATCTCGTCGTCGCGCGACGGGCCGCAAGCTCGCAGCAAGTCGGGGACACTCACTTCCAGCGCATTGGCCAGGCGAGCTAACGACGACAGGGTTGGAGTCGCCTTCTCGTTCTCGATCTTGGAGACGTACGTGCGCGGCACACCCATGCGGAGGGCAAGCTGACGTTGGCTCAGACCGCTGCGCTGACGCAAGCTGCGGATCGCTTTGGCCACCTGGATCTCGGAGCGATTGTCTTCCACCTCGGCCAAGGCTAACTGCGGTGTGAGGATTGGCTCCGGCTCGTCCTCATCCAGCGACGTGCGGCAGCGGCGGCAAAGATTGTTGACGGTTCTGAACTGGACGAGATGGCACTCGTCGCATCTCACGACTTCCCGGGCATCTACCGGTGCGAGAGTTGTAGCCATTCAGGTTTTGGGAGTGCCAGAGCAGGGCACTTCGACAACTTATTGCGTACTGTGCGGGATTCCTCTGCTAGAGTCAAGTGCGTTGTCGGGTGAAAACCGAGAAAGCTGTGCAAAATGAGGCAGCAACCCGGAAGAGAAGCGGAAGAAACACGGATAAATTCAGGAGAAACACGGAATGGATCGCAACGGGGCGTGGTGTTTACTAACTGAGTTCACCCAGTCAGAAAGTTTGCGTAAGCACGCTCTCGCGGTGGAGGCGTGCATGCGTGCCTACGCTCGCAAGCTGGGAGGCGACGAGGAGCTGTGGGGCGTCGTGGGCCTGCTACACGATTTTGATTACGAGAAATACCCCAGCGCGGAAGACCATCCTTTCAAGGGAAGCGAGATTCTGAAGGAGCGCGGCTATTCCGAAGAAATCCGCCGGGCGATCCTGTCGCACGCCAGCTACTCCGAAGTTCCCCGCGAATCGCCGATGGAGAAGACGCTGTTTGCCTGCGACGAGCTGGCCGGATTGATCACCGCGACCGCGCTGATCAAGCCCAACAAGTCGCTGGCGGAGGTGGACGCGAAGTCGGTAAGGAAGCGGATGAAGGACAAGGCGTTCGCGCGCTCAGTCAGCCGCGAGGATATCGTCAACGGCGCTGCCGACCTGGGCGTCGAACTGGATGAGCACATCACGTTCTGCATTGAGGCGATGAAGAGCGTGGCGGGCGAACTGGGACTGGCGGGGAAGTGAGGCCGCTTTGCGCCGCGCGGTCTCCGAAACGTCGAGTTCGCACACTGCCGAGAAACTGCCCCGCCCTAGCCAAAGGATGGCTAGAACGGGGCACCCACGGAGGGGTGAGGGCGGTTCTCGCTATTCCTCGAACCGTAGGTTCAAGTGCAAGAGGGAAGTATTTCGGGTGCAAAGGAAAAAGCGGTCCGTTGCGGCGGACCGCTTTCGTACGATGGCTCTCTACCGGTCGAAGAGAGCCTCGCTTGACGCCATGCTCTTACTGGGCTGAGGGTTCGGCGCCTGTCTGCGACAACCTCTGCACTCGCTCGTTGATGCGGGCCAGTTGATTCTGCCGCATCTGGTCGGCCTTGGTCTTCTGGTCGGCCGTCAGGACCTGGTTGTAGACCTGGCTATGGACGGATGCTTTCTGCACCGTCAACTGCGCCATAATCTGCGAGCGCTGGTTGGCAAGGGCCAGCACCTTGGCCTGGTCGAATGCGCCATTTGCTGTCGCCGTGATCATCGCAGCGCGATTCTGCGCCAGTTGCAGCATCAACGGACGCGTGGTCGTGCGCTGCGCCTGCATGATGGTCTTAATCTGCTGCTTCTGTGCGTCGGTTAGATTGAGCTCTTTGGCAAGATAGCCCATGTGTCCATGGCGATGGCCGGCCCAGGCGGACGCGCCACTCTCGTCGCTTTGCTGCGCATAGGACATCATGGCAGTGCCGCACAGCACCAAAGCCAGCAACGCTACAGCAACGCTCCAATACTTCGTCTTCATCTGTTTCTCCTTCTCGACAGTTCGTCTGTCAAATATTGAAACCCCGGTGACAGGATTTTGACGGTAAAGTCTGGTAACACACGCGTAAAGTTTTGTGACCACTCGTGTGCTGTCGGTAAAGGGCTTGGGGCCGTGCCCAACCCGCCTACAGACTATTTCTCCAGCCACCAACAAAAGTTCCGCAAAAGGGTGGGAATCGACCACCTCGAACCCGATAAGGCTGCGTATCGCAGGAATGGTTGCGGTTTTGGCAATCGGGGCGTTCTACCTGCCAGCGGGCAGGCTGATCCTCCGACGGCAGCCAGGAAACGTCTACGCATCGCAAAGAAAACGCCACGGCGTGAACCGTGGCGTCGGTCTGAAACGAATCAACGAACTCCGCGACCCTATCTTGCCAGTACCGGCTCGGCGGCAGCGGCTTTCGCTGCATCCGATGCGCGCTCCTTCTCTCCCACTTCATCCAGATGAAGATGCTTGGTTTCGGGAGAGTACAGCAAGCTGACAAAGGTCATAATCGCGCCGATCGTCAGGATCACCGCTGGCGATAGCCACATATCCTGCTTCTCGATAGCAGCAATGAAGGGGATTTTGTGGGCCCACCAGACGTATACGCTGAACCAGGCTCCCAGCAAGGCGCCGGAAGAATATCCGAAGCCTACGCCGGCAGCGCGCCGTTTGGTCGGGAAGCGCTCACACAAGTACGCAGGAACCACGCCCCACGCCAGTTTCAGCATGGCCGCCATTACGCAGCCCACGATGGCCAGCCAGAGATTGCGCTGGATGGCTGCGTGGTACAGAACGTAGAAGACGGGTATACCGAAGACTACGAGAAACACGCAGTACCACTGGGTCAGGATCTTTCTTCCTGTTCTATCGGACAGCCAGCCGTAGAAGTTGTATCCCAGAAATGCCATGAACAGCGCAAAACCGTAAATCAGACTGTAAGTCGTGGTAGGGAAGCCCCGGCCCTTAAGGGTGAGGATATTGGGCAGGAAGCCATAGACGGAATAGTCAGTTAGGAACAGGCCGGTCATGAAGAAGAAGACCTGCAAAAACTCAAAGAGTTGTGGGCGCTTGAACAGGTTCAAGAACGGAGACTTTTCGATACTGCCCCGTGCCTTGGCCTTCTCGAATTCAGGCGATTCCTGAAGGTTCTTCCGAATGTAGAGCGCCAGGAAAACCGGAATTACGCCAGTCATGAAGGCGATTCGCCAGCCGTAGGCTGCCATCGCTTCCTTGGTAGTAAGGAAGGAGATGAGTGCGAAAACCAGCGAGGCGAACACATAGCCCAAGGGAAAACCGGATTGGATGAAGCCGCCGATAGCGCCGCGCCTCTTCTGCGGAGCGTACTCAATGGCGAAGGTGTGACCCACCGCATACTCGCCACCGAAGAAGACACCCATGAACAAGCGCAGGACACAGAAGATAACGTAGGACCAGACGCCAACCTGGGCATAGGTCGGCAGGAAGCCGCCCAACAGTGACATTACGCCGACTCCTCCGATAGTAAAGATAAGAAGGAATCTCCGGCCGATCTTGTCGGCGAAGCGGCCAAAGATAGCGGACCCAATCGGCCGGGCAGCCATAGTGATGGAATAAGTAAATACGATGACGATGTATTGCCACGCTGCGCTGCCCTTGGGGGATACGAAAACCTTGACCAGAATGGGAGCCATGACCAGCACCAGCGCCATGTCATAGGCATCGAGCATGAATCCCAGGAATTGGGACATCATTGCCATTTTTGTTTGTTTGGAAAGCTGTTGTTGCTCCGCCATAGGTGCTCCTGGAAGTAAGAATCCGCGATGGAACTCAGATGTAGCACGCACGGCAAGGAAACGTTAGCGACCTGCATCACATCTGGTTGTGACAGGTAACCCAAAAGGTACTCTGCTATATGGTTGGGACCAAAAAAATATCCACGCGATCCAATGACGATAATTTCAGGTCGATAGATTCCCACAAAAGTTGCACCTGGTGCGCCGTAGTTCTGTCGTGACCATCATGGATGCTTCAATCCGCTGAGACGGCGTGTACTTAAAGCTGGCGACGCGCACGGGTGGCGAGCTTTCGTCCCAAAGCCCTGGTGTACTTGTCACAATACAAAGTGAGGGATGTCCGCCTTGGGAAATTACCCTTTCCGGTACATTTTTTTCCAAGGCCAATTCACAGGTGGGATTATAGGTTCTAATCCCGGTGACTCCAGGTTCCCATCTGGATCGGAATTGTGCCCCTATATCTGGAGGCAACGATGCGATCATCTTTCCGTATCCTGATTCTTTCCCTGGTAGCCGCCGTTGGCCTGAGTACAGCATTTGCCGCAGGCCAGAGTGGTACAGCTCCAACTACAGAGAAGAAAGCCACTGCAACTACCACAACCACAACCGCGACGACAGCCACAGCCGCGAAGAAGACCACCTCCACCGTTAAGAAGACCACGGTGAAGAAGCCGACGGTGCAAGATCAATTGCAGCAGTTGACGGACAAACTGGCGCAGCAGCAATCGCAAATTCAGCAGCAGCAAGGCCAGATTCAGAACCTGCAGCAGACGAATACTCAACTCCAGCAGCAGGTAAAGCAGCAGGGAGACACGTTCCAGACCTCCGTGCAGCAAGCTTCGCAGCAAGCCGCTGCAGCGCAAAATGGCGTGCAGAGCCTGCACACCACGGTCACGGATCTGCAGACCACCACGCAAGCCACTGCCAACGCACTGCTGGCGAACAAAAAGGGTGTCGACGCTCTGGAGAACCCCCTCGCTATCCACTATAAGGGCCTCACCATAACGCCCGGTGGCTGGCTGGAATCCACCTTCTTCGTGGCGAGCCGCAACGAGAACGCAGACATCACCACCAACTTCGGCGCGGTACCGTACAACGGAGTCGTAAACTCCAACTTGTCGGGCTTTCAGGCTTCCGCCCGTGGCTCACGGCCAATCGTCGTCGCGACCGCCAATGCCGGCAGCACCAAGCTGACTGGCTACTGGGAAATGGACTTCCTGGGACAAGCTCCTACCGCGAACTATGTGGAGACCAACAGCTTCAATCCCCGTATGCGTCAATTGTGGATGCAGGCGGAGTTCAAGAACGGTGTTACGTTCACTGCCGGCCAGTTCTGGAGCTTGATGACCACCGATCGCAAAGGTATTGCGACTCGTGCGGAATTCATCCCGACCACGATAGAAGGCAGCTACGTCGTGGGCTACACCTATGTGCGCCAGAACTCGGTGCGCATTACCAAGGACTGGAATAATAAGATTTGGGGAGCGTTGGAAATCGCCAACTCCCAAACCACGCTGGCCACCAGCTACAGTCCGACGAACCTGATGGGCTTCAACACCAGCGCCAATGCCCTGACTCCGAACGGAAGCACGCTGAACTACCTGGCGGGCAGCGCCTATGGCCTGTCCACTCAGTTGGCTCCCGACTTCATCGGCAAGCTGGCCTTTGAGCCCGGTTATGGACACTACGAGATCAAAGGTTTGGTACGGGTATTCCGCGATCGCATCGCGGGCACTGACACCACCACGGGCAACACCAATGTCACGGCCGGCGGCGGTCTTGGCTGGGCGGCAATTCTGCCGATCATGCCGAAGAAAGTCGACTTCGTATTCGAAGGTCTGGCCGGCAAAGGCATCGGCCGTTACGGCTCTGCCAATCAGCCTGATGTGACGGTACAGCCGAATGGCAACATCGTACCGCTGCCTGCGATTAACTCGCTGGCTGGATTCGAATTCCATCCTACCCCGAAGCTGGATGTATTCACCTACGGCGGCGATAGCTATGTCGGCGCCGAGAGGTACTCAACAGTCAATGCGGAAGGTAAGACGGTAGCTGCGGGTTACGGTTCCTTCCTGGTCAACAACACGAACTGTGACATGGAAGTCATTCCCGAAGGCGGCGCGGCTTGCGGCGCACAGAACAAGAATCTGTGGGACGTGACCGGCGGCCTCTGGTATCGCATTTACACCGGACCCTTCGGCAGACTGCAATACGGAATGCAGTTTGAGTACATTTCGCGCAATTCGTGGTCGGCGGTTAAGGGCGGATCTCCAACGGGTAACGACCTTGTAGGATTGACGTCGATCCGCTTCTATCTGCCCTAGTTGATTCCTTAAGACTGTTGCAAATTTCATCACTGCTGCCGGCCTAACAGCCGGCAGCTTTTTTATTGTTGAGATAAAGATTTCTCCGTCGCGATTTCGGTTTATAATCCCCGCCCAAGGATGGTCTTTTTGGAAGCACGATGCATCCAAAGGAACCATCATCCGAGCCGATTTGAGCCGGTTCGGCCTGCCGTTGTGGGGTTAGCGACTAACGCGGAGAGACATCAGGCAGCAGTATCGCACTGACAGCCAGCGATACGACTGTGGCCGATTCTCCACTTGCCGGTCGCGGATTGGGGAGAGAACATGCGGTGCTGTTGGGTACTTGCAGTTGCACTTCTGGCCACCTCTTGCCTCGCGTGGGCGCAGGAGATTCCCGCGGGTACGGTAATCCCGGTGATGATGACCATGACCATTGATTCCGACAAGGTCTATGCCGGCGAGCAGATCACCGCTAAGGTGATGGACACCGTTCCGTTAGCGTCAGAAGGACAGATTCCGGCAGGATCCAAGGTATTCGGCCATGTCGCGCAAGTGAAGCCCGGAGACAAAGAGGGGCCGGCTTGGGTCGCGATTCAGTTTGATCACGTTACAGTTCGTGGCCGGGAGGTGCCGCTGAAGGCCAATGTGCGTGCGCTGGCCAGCATGATGGCGGTATACGACGCGCAGGTGCCCTTCTTCGAGCCCGACACCACACCGCGCAGCGCGGTGATGCTGGCGCCGGTCGGCGGCGACCCCGCCTTCCGCCCGGATAATCCGGAGAAAGCATCGCGCCGGCTGGTGCATTTCAGCGGAGAACTGCCCGCGGGATGCGGCGGCCGCGTCGATCAGCAAGGCGCAACGGGTGCGTTATGGGTGTTCTCGCCTTACGCGTGTGGAGTGTATGGCTTCGGGAAGGGGCTGGTGATCGTGCGCGACGGTTCGACCGACGGCACCATTGTTCTCGGAGCGAAGAAGGATGTGCAGGTACACGCGGGTAGCGGCTTGCTGCTGCGGGCGGGATCCGACCCGGGTTCCTCCGACTCCGAGGCTACCGCGCGGTAGACACAGCCCCGCTTACGATTTTCAAGCCCTGTTCGCGAAGCGCCTTTTTCGCGCGGCAGGGCTTTGTTGCGCCGGGGCCTCGCCGCATAGCATCTAGATGGCTGTAAGGTTGGTGTGCGGATGACGCTTCTTCGCAGCGCGACGCTTCTGATCCTCCTGGCTCCGCTGACCGCAGCTGCCCAGCAGATTCCTTACGGCACGGTGCTTCCCGTGATGCTGAGTTCGACACTAGACGCCGGCAAGGATAAACCTGGGCGGAAGATAAGCGGCAGGATCATGCAGGATGTTCCTCTGCCCGACGGCGAACTAATTCCTCGCAGAGCCTTGATCGTCGGGCATGTTGTCAGTGTCACCAAAGCTGGCGATAGGTCCGGCTCCCATCTTGCCGTTAGCTTCGATCAGTTGACCATCAAAGGCCGTGCCGTGCCTATTCTTGTCCACTTGCGCGCGCTGGCTTCGATGACGGAAGTGTTTGAAGCCAGGATGCCGACCAACGCATGGGACGATTATGGCACCTCCCCAAGCGACTGGAACACGGTGCAGGTTGGGGGCGCAGGCGTTTATCGGGGCAGCGGCGAGGTGATAGCGGATGGCCGAGTTGTCGGCCGGTCGACGGACTATGGTGCGGTCACTGCCAAATTGATCGCTGCGCCGGCATCTGGATGCCGCGGCGTTGAAGATGAGAGCCGCGAACAGGCCCTTTGGGTTTTCTCGCCTTGGGCCTGCGGACCCTATGGATTTTCCGATCTGAAGACGATTCATGCCGGCAGAACCGAACCTGTTGGGCAGATTGCGTTTCAGTCCAGCCGGAATGTTTACATCCAGGGTGGCAGCGGATGGCTGCTCCGGGCCGAGAGCAGCAGCGGAAGGCCTTCCTCCACAAACTGAAGGCCTTGGGCCCGACTTCGTAATTGTGTCCTTAGTCACAACCTGATGTGACCTACCTCCACGCCCCGGCCCTGCCCCTCCTCTACATTCAGATCAGGCGCAAATGCGGGTAAGTTCCTTCCCGTTTTGAAATCGTTGCGCACGACTCCAGGCTTTGGCCAAGGTCGAAGGGAGAACAATGGCTGCAACCCTCCGTGCTCCAGTGGAATTATCTTCGGAACAGATCCAGTCAGCACTCAGCGGATTCGTCGGCAGCGAACGGGTTCTGGTTCGGCCTATCGAGCTGGTCGCCTATGCATCAGACGCCAGTTTCTACCGGCTCATCCCCAAGGCGGTGGTGCAGGCGAAGGGTCTGGACGAGATTCGCGCCCTGTTCGCCTTCAGCCAGCAAACACGCGTTCCCATCACCTTCCGCGCCGCCGGAACCAGCTTGTCGGGCCAGTCCATCTCCGACGGACTGCTGGTGGAGGTAGCGCGCCACTGGCGCGACGTCAAGGTCGAGGACAATGGCAGGAAGATCCGGCTGCAGCCAGGTGTGATCGGCTCCAGCGCGAATCGTGCGCTGGTTCCCTACGGGGCGAAGATCGGGCCGGACCCTGCTTCCATCGCGACCTGCACCATAGGCGGAATTCTGGCCAACAACTCCAGCGGGATGTGTTGCGGGGTCGAGCAGAACGCCTATCACACGCTGGCTTCCATGACCTTCATGTTGCCGTCGGGAACGCTGATCGATACCGCGCGCTCTGACGCCGACGAAGAGTTTCACGCGCGCGAACCCGAACTGGCTCGCGGCATCCTGGAATTGAAAGCCAAGTTGGAACGAGACCCGGTTTTGCGCGAGCGGGTCCGCAACAAGTACCAGAGGAAGAACACCACCGGCTACTCGCTGAATGCCTTCCTCGACTTCGAGAGCGCAGTAGATATCTTTCAGCACGTCATAGTCGGCTCAGAAGGAACGCTGGCCTTCATCGCCGAGACGGTATTGAATACTGTGCCCGACCTGCCGGTGAAGTACACCGGCCTGCTGCTCTTTCCCGACCTGTATGCGGCTGCGGATTCTATCGTTCCGCTGCGCCAAGCGGGCGCCAAGGCACTGGAGATCATGGACCGCGCGTCACTGCGGTCGGTCGAGAACAAAGCCGGCGTTCCGTCGTCGCTTCGGGCCTTGCCGGAGGCGGCTGCAGGCTTGCTGGTGGAATTTCAGTCGGCCGACGAAGGGGAACGTTGGGAGCTGGAAAAAGTTGCCGCCGAGGCGGTCGGTGGACTGAAGCTGCAAGAGACGGCGCAGTTTACGCACGTCGCTTCGGAACAGGCGTTGCTGTGGAACATTCGCGCCGGCATGTTCCCGTCGGTGGGGTCGGTGCGCAAGACTGGCACGACCGTCATAATCGAGGACGTTGCCTTCCCGATTGAATCGCTCGCCGATGCCGCTCACGGATTAACCGAACTCTTCCGCCTACACGCTTACGACAACGCCATCATCTTCGGGCACGCCAAAGACGGAAACCTGCACTTCGTCATCACACAGAGCTTCAACGATCAGGCGGCGATCGATCAGTACGCGTACTTCATCGACGACGTAGTCAAAATGGTAGTCGAGCGTTACGATGGTGCGCTGAAGGCCGAGCACGGCACCGGCCGCAACATGGCGCCGTTCGTCGAGACCGAGTGGGGAGCGGAAGGCTACACGATCATGCGCCGGCTGAAGGAGCTGGCCGATCCCGACAATCTGCTGAATCCGGGCGTCATCATCAATCCCGATCGCAACGCGCATCTGGCCAATCTGAAGCAGCTGCCATCGGTGGAGCCCGAGATCGACAAGTGCATCGTGTGCGGTTTTTGCGAGCTGAAGTGCGCCAGCCGCGAGCTGACGCTGACCCCGCGCCAGCGCATCGTGGTGCGGCGCGAGATGGCGCGGCTGCACGCTGACGGCAATCAGCCGGAACTGTACGACAGCCTGGCGCACGAGTTCCCCTACATGGCGCTCGATACCTGCGCGACCGACGGCCTCTGCGCCACCGGGTGTCCGGTGAGCATTGACACCGGGCAACTGGTCAAACGCTTTCGCAATTTGCGCGCTTCCAACAGCGCGCACGAATGGGCGGTCCGGATCGCCAACCATTTTGGTTTAACGGAGCACCTGCTGCGATCGGCTTTGCGAGCCGGCCACGTTACCGAAAAGCTGATTGGCGCGGACGGTCTGCGCTCGATTACACGTACCTTGAAGCGCTTTGCCGGCGACAACATGAGCGAGTGGATGTCCGACACGCCGCACGCCGCCGGACCCATACCCCGCACCAATAAGCCACGGGCGACCGCGGTGTACTTTCCATCGTGCATCTCGCGCGTGATGGGACGGCTGCCGGGCGAACCCGACGATCGCTCGCTGATGGAAGTGATGGTGGATCTGGCGAGCCGTGCGGGATGTCCGGTCTACATACCGAAGGACGTAGCCGGAACCTGTTGTGGTACGCCGTTCTCGTCCAAAGGATTCACGCGCGCCCACGCCATCACGGTGAATACCGCGGTGGAGCGGTTCTGGCGCTGGTCGGAGCAGGGAAGGCTGCCGATCGTGATCGACACCAGCCCTTGCACCTACGGCTTCAAGACGGCGCGCTCCTACTTGACGGAGCAGAATCAGGAGCGCTTCGACAAGATGACGTTTGTCGACGCTATTGAGTTCGTACATGACGAAGTGCTACCCAAGCTGCCCATCAAACGGAAGTCCCACTCTGTGGCGCTGCATCCTGTGTGCTCGGTGACCAAGATGGGCCTTACCGCCAAGCTGGAAGGCATTGCCAGCGCCTGCAGCGAGCGGGTGGACATCCCCGTAAGCGCCGGCTGCTGCGGCTTCGCCGGCGATCGCGGATTTCTCTTTCCTGAGCTGACACAGTCCGCGACCAAATATGAAGCGGCGGAAGTCAAGTCCAAACATCCCGACGAGTGCTATTCCAGCAGCCGGACCTGCGAAATCGGGATGACCCGGGCCACAGGACAGATTTACCGGTCGTACATGTACCTGCTGGAGAAGGCCACGCGCTGAGGTGCGTTATCGCGATCGGCCTCTGAACGAGGGCTTAAGAGACTGTGTCGCAACCGAAACACGGATTTTTCAGTGGGACAAACGGTATGAATCGCAAGGCAACCAGCCGCGCAGCGGCGACATTTGTGTTAGCCGCGGGCGTAAGCCCGCGGGCAAGTGGGAT
>JBARGS010000153.1:0-5140 GCA_049798495.1 Candidatus Korobacteraceae bacterium
CAACCGCAGCATTCACCGGGGCAAGGCGCGGTGAAGTACGTGGAATGCTCTGGGAGAACTACAGTGGCGATCAGATACGGATCACGCAATCCGTATTCGGTAGCCACGCGGATGAGCCGAAAACGCCGAAGAGTAAGGCGCCAGTGCCCGTTATCGCGCCTCTAGCGAAATACCTCAACCGCCACAGGGCAGCATCGGGAGATCCCGTATCCGGATTGATCTTCAAGTCGAAGACCGGGACGCCAATGGATTTGGCGCAGATTGCGAGGTTCGTGATCCGCCCAGCGCTTAAGGGTACTGGAATCGAGTGGCACGGTTGGCACGCTTTTCGCCGCGGGCTCGCTACAAACCTGTATCGGCTCGGTGTACCGGACAAGACGATTCAGGCCATTCTCAGGCACGCGAATCTCTCAACAACCATGAACGCTTATGTGAAGTCGGTTTCTGCTGACACGACGGCTGCAATGAAAGCTTTGGAGGATTTATGCAACCAACATGCAACCGAGGCGGAACCGAGAGCTTGGCAGTGAATATTGGCCGGTTTGCAAGTCACTGAAAATAAATGGCGGAAGCGTGTGCGAGTCGAACGCACCATTGACATCGAAGATGCCAATCGCCGGTTTTGAAGACCGGGAGAGTCACCGGACCCCCTTCGCTTCCGCTGCTCTGCCTCGGCTAAGAGAGCTCAAACGCGACACTCATCATGATGCTGTGAAGCGCCGCCCGCAGCCAAGGCACAGACTCATGGGATTACGCGATCATGCTTTCGGTTGCGGCACGATACGCAAATACGGCCGCGGTGCTTTCCAGCCTTGCGGATATATCTTCTTCGCATCTTCGTCGGATACCGAACCGGCAATGATGACATCCTCGCCCGGCTGCCAGTTCACCGGCGTGGCTACCTTGTGCTTGGCGGTCAGTTGCAGCGAATCGATAACGCGCAGAACTTCATCGAAATTCCGCCCCGTGGTCATGGGATAGACAATGACGAGCCTCACTTTCTTGTCCGGCCCGATGACGAAGACGTTGCGCACCGTCATGTTGTCGGCTGCGGTGCGGCCCGCACAGGAATCTCCGGCGGCGGCGGGCAGCATGCCGTAGAGCTTCGCGATCTTCAGGTCGGTGTCGCCGATCATGGGATAGTTGGGGGCGTGTCCCTGGGTCTCCTTGATGTCCGTTGCCCAGCGCGCGTGGTTTTCGACCGGGTCGACACTGAGCCCGATGATCTTGGTGTTGCGCTTATCGAACTCGGGTTTCAGCTTCGCCATGTAGCCCAGCTCGGTCGTACACACCGGTGTGAAATCCTTGGGATGGGAAAACAGCACCGCCCACGAGTCGCCGATCCAGTCATGGAATCGGATATGCCCCTCCGTAGTTTCGGTTTCGAAGTCAGGCGCCACATCGCCAATTTGCAGAGCCATAGCATGTCTCCTGTTTGTAGTCTGGATGTAATTTGAAATCCCGCAAATTCTAGTCATTCGGCGGCAAAGCGGCAAGTCGAAGGGGATGGCTCGCCGCATCGTCTCCGTAATTAGCGGACTGGCATTGAAATGGGACAGAACGCAGCCGGCGGGGCGTCCGCTCCTGCTACATTTGATTTTGGAGCCTATGCCATGAGCAAGCGTAAGTTCGCCTTCGTTCAGCTCGACGTCTTCACCTCACGCCCGCTGGAGGGCAACCAGCTCGCCGTCTTTACCGACGCTCGCGGTCTCAGCGACGAGGAGATGCAGAAGCTGGCGCGCGAAACCAATCTCTGCGAGACCACCTTCATTTTGCCGCGCGACAAACAGGTCGAGGCGAAAGAGGGGCATAAGGTTCGCATCTTCACCATCAATGAAGAGCTGCCCTTTGCCGGCCATCCAACGCTGGGCACAGCCTGGTATTTGCGCCAGCAATCGAGCGCGGACGAGATCGTGCTCGATTTGAAGGCCGGCAAGATTCCCGTGCGCTTCGAGCAGCGCGACGGGCTCCTCTTCGGTGAGATGCGTCAGGCCGAGCCGCAATTCGGCCGCGTTCACCCGCACGATGTTGTCGCAAACGTGATCGGCGTCCCAGTGTCGGTGCTGGACGAGAATCTTCCCATCCAAACCGTTTCCACCGGAATGGCTTTCACCATCGTACCGTTCCGCTCACTAGCAACGCTGCAAAAGCTCAGCATCGGTTGGAATCAGATGGCGCCGTATCTGGCGACCATCGGCAATCCGGCGTTCTTCTATTTTGTCTGCCGCGAAACCGTCGATCCCAAGGCCACCCTGCACGCGCGCATGATCTTCTACAACGGCGAAGATCCCGCGACCGGCTCTGCCGCCGGCTGTTGCACGGCGTGGGCGGTGAAGCACGGCGTGCTTGCGCCGGAAACGCAGGGGCTGATCGAGCAAGGAATTGAAACTCGCCGTCCCAGCTTTCTGCACATCCGCGCTTCGCAGTCGGGAGATCAGATCACCAACGTTCGCGTTGGGGGTAACGTGGTGCATGTGATTGACAGCGAAGTTACGATGTGAATTTTCTGCGGATATCTTGTGCACTCCGAAAAAGCTCGCCAGTCAAGGCTTTCAGCCGATTTGCGTGACACGCGAGTCACCGTTCCTGGTGCGGTTTCGCAACTCTGACGACTCTGAAAATTTTCTGCGCATTTGACCTTTGCAATACTTGTGCGCGGCGATTGCCGGTCGTAGTATCCGGAGAACGCCTAATGCTCTGGCGAAAAAAAGATGTGCCTGGTGACTGCCGATAGCGTCTGCCTCTGATCAGGTTTGCTACGACGCAAGTGTGCAGCCCTCCCGACAAGGCCCAGCGGGGGTAAATGAAACCGAAACGGACGATTCTGTGCGTCGATGATGACGAACGCTCTCTCTCCATACGAAAAGTCATTCTCGAGACCCGTGGCTACCGCGTTCTCACCTGCTCCGATCCGGAACGCGCGCTCGAGATCATGAGCGGCGGCGGAGTGGATCTGGTGCTCACCGATTTGATGATGCCCAAGCTCAGCGGGGCAAAACTGATCGATCAGTTGAAGGCAATTTCGCCGCAAACGCCCGCCTTACTATTTTCGGCTTCGGTCAACTGTTGCCTGGAAGATTGCCTGGCCGACGGCTGGCTGCCCAAGGGTGAATTCGCTCCCATGGAGTTATTGGAACGCATCCGCGTCATGCTGATTCGCAAGCGCGGGCCGAAGCGTCCTATGACTATGCCAAGTCAGCTCGCTTCCTGAGGGAGCGCACCTGTAGTCGGTGACCTATCCTTGGCAGGTTTGCGAATCGATCCTGGCAACCTCGCCAAGGGTCTGGTGGAAAGCTTTGCTCGATCGCGCTGTCGCGCTATTTTTTAGTTGACTTGGAGCAGCAGCTCGGCTCAAGGATAGGGGTAAGTCCCACGTTGTCAGTCACTCCAGCGCTTCTCTCATCGAATCCACCTGAACTAAGTGGTCGAGCCTAGTTCGACTCTAGGGTTTTAGCCCCGGTTCCGCTAAGGCAAAAACCCGCTGCAACCTAGGCCCAACTACCGGTTTCTCCAGAGTTGATGCGCCCCTAGTCTGCCAATAAGGCAGCACGAAAACACTCTCAGGAGGAAAGATTGAGAAAGGCACTTGGGACCGCAGCGCTGTTGTGCGCGCTGACTACAATCTCCCTGGCCGGGGTTACCGTTACCACTCCTACAGCAGGCAGTCAGGACTCATCGCCCGTTCATTTCGTCGCATCCGCCAGCGGAAATTATCCCATCACGGCTATGACCATATACTCCGACAACAACGGCGTATACAGTATCGATTCCAATAGCATCAACCACAACGTCACCCTGGGGGACGGCAATCACTACATCGTCGTGCAGGCTTGGGACTCCCATGGCAACGTCTATAAGGCGCCGGGATTCTACATCACCGTCAACGGCGGTGGGGGCGGTGGTGGTGGAGGCGGCGGGCCGACTTACAGCATGATCCAATCCATGTCGGGCTGGCAGACCTGCGACACCTGCGCCGGCAGCGGCTCAACCCCGCACTCCATGACTCAGCATATCCACAGTCCTTCGATGACGGGCAATTCCACGCAGTACTGGCTGGGCGGCAGTTCGCCGTATCACGACGCCATCTGGTGGAAGCAGCTCGGCGCAAATTCCGGCGCCAGTCACTTTATCTACGACTTGTACTTTTATCTGACGACGCCGAGTGCGGCACAGGCGCTGGAGTTCGACATGAACCAGTCGGTGAACAACCGCAAGTTCATCTTTGGCACGGAATGCAACATCCGCAACGGCAGCCAGTGGGACGTGTGGGATACGGCCGGAAGCAAGTGGGTCCATACCGGCATCGGCTGCTCAACTCCTCCCGCCTATAGCTGGAACCACGTGGTGCTGGAGTTCCAGCGCAGCGGCAGCCAGACTACCTTCGTTTCGGTCACGCTGAACGGACACAAGAGCTACATCAATCGCAGCTTCAACACTTATGGCGTGAGTGCGTCTGAGTTGAACACCGCCGTGCAGCTGGACGGCGACTACAACCAGCAGAACTACTCCATGTGGGTAGATCAGATGCAGGTCACAGCCTGGTAAGTTCTCCCTCCTCCTGTAACCAAGAGGCGCTCGCCAGAGCGCCTCTTTCGCATCTGGAACTCTATTTCGGCGGCGCGGCGGCAGGGGCGTTCTTCGGTTGTACGAATTTCTCTGGATCGAATAGGTCAGCATTCAGCGGAGGATTGATCTTGATGTCGCTATACCGCTCTTCGAAGACCAACTTTCCGTCGGCGAAAACCTCGACATGTTCGGCCAGCCACCCTCCCCCGGTGACCTGCTTATAATCGTCGAACCGGATGTCCTGCACGGTTGGGGGCTCCCGTTCACTCGGCTCAATCATTCGTACGAAATAGAGGCGCTCCTTGTCGATCCAGAACTGCTTGGTATGCAGATCGCCTTTGCCGGCGCCGACTACATAGGTTGGCCGGCCGTCGAAATCCTCTTCGTGCATGGACGAGAGATCGAAGTGCAAATCTTTCAATTCCTGAAGAGTGGTGTCGACTGGCTGCGCATAAACGTCGAATCCCAGGATCAGCAACGGATGAAGGTAATCTCGCTGGTTCGCCAGCTTCCCGTCGCGAAATATGTAGAGCTGGTTCTTCACGAACAACATTCCGTTGCCGGCCGCCGCATC
>JBARGS010000154.1:0-2346 GCA_049798495.1 Candidatus Korobacteraceae bacterium
TAGCCGCAGCCCAGCTTCATGGCTTCGTCAATGTCGGTGATGGAGCCGACGCCCTCTTCATACGCGCGAATGGCGTCGAGCAGATACGGCACTAGCAAGCGGTTGACGATGAAGCCTGTCTTGTCGACGGTGCGCACCGGAACCTTGCCCAGCTTCTTGCCGAACTCGACCGCCGAGTCGTAAACATCGGGCGCGGTGGCGATGGTCTTCACCACTTCCACCAGCTTCATCATGGGCACGGGATTAAAGAAGTGCAGTCCAATGAAGCGCTCCGGCCGCTTGGTCGAGGTCATCAGCTCGGTAACGGAGATGGACGAAGTATTGGTGGCGAAGATTGCGTCTTTCTTGACGATGGCGTCGAGCTCGGCGTAAGTCTTGCGCTTCTCGGCCACGTTCTCGATGATGGCCTCGATGACGATGTCGCAGTCGGCGAGGTCCTGCATCTTGGTCGTGCCCTTCAGCCGCGATTGCGTCGCCGTCTTCTGCTCGGCTGTGATGCCGCCCTTTTCCGGACCGCGCTCCACCAGACGCGAGAGCGATTTCTCGATACCGGCGAAACCTTTGTCGAGAAACTTCTGTTCCTGCTCGAGTACCACAACGTCGCACCCTGCCGAGGCGGCGACCTGCGCAATACCCGAGCCCATTAGTCCGCAACCTAGAACTCCAACTTTATCGATAGTCATGTGTGCGATTGTCCTTTAGTCATTTTGAATATTTCGTGCAGGGGCTAAAGCCCCGAGCTATAAAGCTTCGAAGCGGCACGAGTAAACTCGTGCCCTGACACAAACCATGTGTGCGCACCGTCGCTTTGTGTGAGGGCACGGCCTTGGCCGTCCTATCCGCTGCTTGCAATGTTTTGTGTCAGGGCACGGCTTTAGCCGGGCCGCTCCGCCTAACAATTTGATTGGGCTTTAGCCCCTGCCGCCTTTTGCCGTGCCAGGAAAGTGAAACAAAATGGATACTCTTCCGATGAATCGGTTAGCCCTTTCTTCACCGGATTCTGCGCAATGTAGTCGCGATGACGGGTGAAACTCTCCTGATCTTCGATCCGCACATCGGAGAATCCACGCTGCCAAACTTCTCCCGCATATCCGAATTCCCTTTTCAGCCGATAAGAAAATCCGCCCTTGATCAACTGCATTGCTTTTTCGATCGCCATCTCCTCGCCAACAGTGATGAGCAAATGCACGTGATCAGGCATGACAACAAAATCGTGGACCTGAAACTTCTTCGCTGCCACGTACGACCGCAATACCTCAATAAATCGTGTCGCGTTACGCTCAGACTGTAACAGCGCGCGACCCATGCTCGTCTTTGTCGTCAAAAAGAACGTGCGGGAGCGCAGAATATCGCCGGAACGTCTATTGCGGAGAGGTTTCGCCACAGCAGGGGCTAAAGCCCAGTTCCTTTCTCCCCGGATTCGGCACGAGTGAACTCGTGCCCTGACACAAACCGTTACAACAATTCGGCTCGCCTCAACTGAGACCTGACAGCTGATTGTCTACCCTTCATCATGGGTACGCTTGTCCGGCGTGCGTTCGGGCGCCGGCCCTCCTACTTCCGAGATCCTTGTGTTCTGCAGGGCTGCGATCTGCCACTGGCCGTTGCGACTCTCCGCCACGATCGTGGGTCTGGCGTCCAGCTCGCGCGCAGCGCCCTCTTCCGCGAACTGCAGATGTTGCCGCAACAAAATGATTGCCACATCCGGCCGCACGAACCTGATCTTCTCCACGCTGTAGCGCACCGTACTGTCCTTGTAAATCGTGCCGAAGATCATGCGATGGCCGGCTTCAATCGCCGCGCGACCGGTGTAGTAGCCGCCCAGGATGTGGATGAAGTCGGCGTCGTCGGCGAAGAGCGCGGCAAAGCTAGCGCCGTCGGCCGCATTCCATGCCGCCTCCAGCTGATACACCAGACCGTGCAGCGCCCGTTCGTCGCTGGTCATTTTCCGTTCCCTCGATTCTGTTTCGTGCGTCGATTGATCACGTAACACCATCCGCCCACAACTACCGACGGCGCCATAAAGAAGAGAGCCGCCATCTGCGGCCACGCGACGCCCTGCCGGAGGGTGACGATGATGGCGGTCAGGGCCACCAGCGCTCCCGCAATCCATGCTGCCACGAAGTGCGGTCGCCCACCGATGAAGCTGGCGAGATATCCCGCCGACAATGCGGACAACAGCCCGAAGATGACCACGCCGAGCTCAAAGCTGATACTCGCTGGAGCGTGCGGATCGGTATTGGTCACGACGAATAGCACGAACCACAAAAGCTCAAACAGCAGGTAGCCGAGGATTACGCCGCTGGTGAAGCGCATAACGCACCACTTCCGTGAAGCTTCACCACG
>JBARGS010000155.1:0-24548 GCA_049798495.1 Candidatus Korobacteraceae bacterium
GGATTTTCCGAGGCATTTTGGATCACCCGGAATACGTCATTTTCGACTTTTTCCGCAGCCTGTTCAGCCGTGCTGCAAGCGTCGCGAAATCAACGGGCCTTTAGCCCCTGCGGTAGGTTCGGCAAGTTATTCAGAGCTTCCTTAGCACGTGGCTAAGTACTAAGTGCCAAATGCCAAATGCCAAGTGCCAAGTGCCAAATGCCAACTGCTGCTTTACGCCGCCCAAGGCCTGCCGCTTCGCCCTCCTGCGGTGATCTTGGTCACAATTATCCGTGACGATTCAGTGTCTTCGCTCTTGCCGCAACGCTTAGACTAAAGCTTCATCACTCGCGAGGACTCATGACTATTATTTCCGCTGAAAAGCCGCAATCTACCAGTTCAATCAAAGCCGATCCTTCCTCTGACGTTTACCGGGTCGACTCACATCCTCTGGATTCTCTCTTTCTGCCCAAGAGCGTCGCCGTCATCGGTGCGTCGGAACGCGCCGGCAGCGTAGGCCGCTCGGTGCTGTGGAACCTGCTCAGCAGCCCTTTCGGCGGCACGGTATTTCCGGTTAATTCCAAGCGCCCTAACGTGTTGGGCATCAAAGCCTATCCCAGCGTTCGCGATCTCCCTGACAAGGTTGACCTGGTAGTGATCACCACCCCTGCCGACACCGTGCCCGACCTGATCGCCGAATCGGTTGAGGTCGGCGTTCCTTCGGCCATCGTCATCTCCGCCGGCTTTAAAGAGGCGGGCGCGCACGGCAAGGATTTGGAGCGCCAGATTGCGCAGACCATTCGCGGCAAGATGCGGCTCATCGGACCCAACTGCCTGGGCGTCATGAATCCCATCCGCGGCCTGAATGCGACCTTCGCTCACACCGTGGCGCGGCCCGGCAACGTGGCCTTCATCAGCCAGAGCGGCGCGCTCTGCACGGCGGTTCTGGACTGGAGCCTGCGCGAGAATGTCGGCTTCAGCGCTTTCGTCTCCATCGGCTCCATGCTCGACGTCAACTGGGGCGACCTGGTCGACTACTTCGGCAGCGATCCCCGGACCCATAGCATCGTCATCTACATGGAATCCATCGGCGATGCGCGCTCGTTCCTCTCCGCCGCCCGCGAAGTTTCCCTGACCAAGCCGGTTATCGTCATCAAGGCGGGACGCACCGCGGCCGCCGCCAAGGCTGCTGCCTCTCATACCGGCGCGCTCACCGGCAGCGACGAAGTGCTGGATGCGGCTTTCCGCCGCAGCGGCGTGCTGCGCGTCAACAGCATTGCCGACATCTTCTTCATGTCCGACGTGCTAGCCAAGCAACCGCGGCCTCGCGGCAATCGCTTGTGCATCCTGACCAACGCCGGCGGCCCCGGCGTGCTGGCTACCGATGCCCTGGTCGCCGGAGGTGGCGAGCTGGCCGAGCTGTCGCCGGAAACCATGAAGGCGTTCGACGAAATCCTCCCCGCGCAATGGAGTCACAACAATCCCGTCGACATCCTGGGCGACGCCGAGCCGGAGCGCTACGCGAAATCGCTGGAGATTGCCGCCAAAGATCCCAGCATCGACGGCATGCTGGTCGTTCTGACGCCGCAGGAGATGACCAACCCGACGCAAATTGCCGAGAAGCTGAAGCCTTACGCCAAAGGACTAGGCAAGCCGATACTGGCCAGCTGGATGGGCGGCGCTGAGGTTGCAGCCGGCGAACAGATCCTGAACCAGGCCGGCATTCCGACCTTCCAGTTCCCCGACAGCGCCGTGCGCGCCTTCAACTACATGTGGCGCTATGCCTACAACCTGAAAGGCCTCTACGAGACGCCTTCCCTGCCGCAGAACGCCGACGCGGCAGTGCAGCGCGGCATTGCCGAGCGCATCATCCGCGACGCGCGCCAGACCGGCCGCACCATCCTCACCGAATATGAGTCGAAGCAGCTGCTGAAGGCTTACGACATTCCCACGGTCGAAACCCGTATCGCTATCACCGAGCAGGAAGCGCTGCAGGCGGCCGAAGAGATCGGCTATCCCATCGTTCTCAAGCTGTACTCGCTGACCATCACTCACAAGACCGACGTCGGCGGCGTGCAACTGAACCTGCGCGATGCCAATGCAGTGAAGACGGCGTTCCAGGCCATCAAGCAGGCGGTCACCGAAAAGGTAGGCGCTGAGCATTTCCAGGGCGTCACGGTCCAGCCCATGGCCAAACTGGACGGCTACGAACTCATCATCGGCAGCAGCCTCGATTCGCAGTTTGGCCCGGTCATTCTCTTCGGAACCGGCGGCCAGCTGGTCGAGGTCTTCAAGGATCGCGCACTGGCTCTGCCGCCGCTTAACTCCACACTCGCTCTGCGGATGATGGAACAGACGAAGATACTGAAAGCGCTGAAAGGCGTTCGCGGACGCAAGCCGATCGACCTGGCCGCGCTGGAGAATCTGCTGGTGCGCTTCAGCCAGCTGGTGGTGGAGCAGCCGTGGATCAAGGAGATCGACATCAATCCCCTGCTGGCTTCGCCGGACCGGCTGCTGGCTCTCGACGCTCGCGTTGTGGTGCACGGTCCCGAGATGAAGGAAGAGGACCTGCCGACTACCGCCGTCCGTCCCTATCCCATCCATCTGGTCAAGGAGTGGACCACAAAGAATGGCAAGTCGGTTGTCATCCGTCCCATTCGTCCGGAAGACGAGCCTGCCATGATCAAGTTCCACGAGAAGCTGTCGGAGCGCAGCGTCTATCTGCGCTTCTTCCAGCCGTTGAAGTTGACGCAACGCACCTCGCATGAGCGGCTGACACGCGCCTGCTTCATCGACTACAACCGCGAGATGGCGCTGGTGGCCGAACGTACCGATGCCGCCGGAGAGCCGGAAATTCTCGCCGTGGGCCGCCTCAGCAAGCTGCATGGCCGCGACGAAGCGGAACTGGCTGCGGTCGCGATCGACGAGGCCCAGCACCAGGGACTGGGAACTGAGCTCTACCAACGGCTCATCCAGCTGGCGCGGGAGGAGAAGCTGACCAAGGTCATCTCCAACATGCTTCCCGAAAACCGCGAGATGCGGGCCATCTGCACCCGACTCGGATTCCAGATGTTCTCCAGCCTGGAGGACAACATGATCCGCGCCGAACTGGAGCTGTAGACAGGCTTGCCGGCACGAGTACGGGCCAGTATTCGTGCCGGCAATTTCACCTACACCAAAATAAATTTTGCCCTGTTGCCGGCTGACAACTCTCCTGCTGCGAATGCGGTCATGTTATGATTCGAATCTCGCAGCAGTGCATACCGGTCAGCGGTTGCCGCTTTGGCCGAAGCCCCGATGGATGCTAAGTTCCGGTTCACTGGGGTAATGCGGCAGGCGCGTCCAAGGGGCGAATCGATAGAGCGTGCCTAGCGAAAAACAGGTCCGGTGGTCGGAACTCCGCGTCGGAATTACCGTCCTCGTTGCTCTCATCACCCTCGCGTTTCTCATCTTCCTCATGACTGGCACGACCGGCCTCTTTACCAAGAAGCTTCTGGTTCGCTGTTACGTGGATAACGCCGGCGGTCTGCGCCAAGGCGCCCCGGTGCGCCTGGAAGGCGTCGATATCGGCAACGTGACCGGAATCCGCGTGGTGCCCGATCCCCAGCGCCTCGCCGCGCCGGTGGAAATCATGATGAAGATCACGAGCAAATACGCCGACACCATGAGCACTGCGTGTCAGGTGGAGCTCACGACCGCCGGCGTTCTGGGCGAGGTCTTCGTCGATCTGGATTGCCGCCAGGCGAAGGGTGCCGCGCTGAAAAACGGCGACGAACTGCCCACGCGCGACGTGCCGCAACTGCAGGATGTGGTGCGCGCCAGCCAGGGCACACTCGAGAACCTCAACGTTCTGGTCAACAAGTTGAACGACATCGTTGCCTTTATCCAGAGCGGGAAGGGTTCCATCGGCAAGATCATCTATGACGAGTCGCTTTTCGATCGCGCCAATGCGACCATCACACAAATGCAGGCTGTGGTTTCCCAGGTCAACTCGCCCAACGGCACTATCGGCAAGCTGATCAATAGCAATGAGCTCTACAACAAGATCAACGGATCGGTGGACAGCGTCAACAAGATCATCGACGAGGTGAACAGCGGGCAGGGGACGATCGGCAAGTTCCTGAAAGATCCGTCGCTCTACGACAATGCCAACAAGATGGTCACCAACGGCAACCAGTTGGTCGCCGACATCAACGCCGGCAAGGGAACTTTGGGCAAGCTGGCCAAAGACGAGGCGTTAGCCAAGAAAATCGATAACACCGTGACCCGCCTCAACAACATCGCCGATCACCTTGATGAGGGCAAGGGCACGGCAGGCAAGCTCCTGAAGGATCCGTCACTCTACGACAACACCAACAAGCTGCTGGTTGAGACGCAGAATCTCATCAAGGCCATCCGCGAGAATCCCAAGACGTATCTAACCATCCACCTCAAGATCTTCTGAAGCATTTCCCGCCGCTCACCCTGCGCGCATTTTCCAGTCTAACCGCCGGTGTAGTAGTGTGTTTTCTGGACAACCGGCTTGTCCACGACCTCGCTCCGGCTGCAACGAGAGGCGAGGCGAATCTTCCCTAATGAGGCAGTCATGCGTTTCCGATCTCTCTGCTGCGTATTCCTGTGGTTTACAGCCTTGCTCTCCACAGCTCAGACAGCATCTTCCCCTTCCTCCGATATACCCAAGCAAATCCCCAACCTGGATTTGACCGCCATCGATAAGACCATCGATCCCTGTGTGGACTTTTATCAGTACTCCTGCGGCAACTGGATGAAGAACAATCCCATCCCGCCGGACAAGTCGAGTTGGGGCCGCTTCAACGAACTGCGTGAGCGCAATCTTTACGTTCTACGCGACATTCTGGAGCAGACGCAAGCGCCCGGCAAACACGGTCCCATCGAGCAGAAAGTCGGCAACTATTACGCCGCCTGCATGAACGAGCCGGCAATCGAGAAGCGCGGCACGGAGCCGCTGACGTCCACCATGACCGCGATCGCGGCGATCAAGACCAAGCCCGAGCTCATCCAGCAGATCGGCGTCATGCATCGCGACGGCATCAGCGCGCTCTTCGCCTTCGGCCAGATGCCTAACATGCACAACTCGCTCGAGACCATCGCCGATATCGATCAGGCTGGCCTCACGCTTCCCGACCGCGACTACTACATCAAGGACGACGCCAAGTCGGTCGAGACGCGGCAGAAGTATCTGGAGCATGTGCAGAAGATGTTCGAGCTGGCGGGCGACAAGCCGGACGTCGCCGCCGCCGAAGCCAAGACCGTGCTCGCGGTCGAAACCGGGCTGGCGAAGGCTTCGATGGATCGCACCGCCCGCCGCGATCCCAAGAATCGCGACCACATGATGCAGACAGCGCAGGCCGTCGCGCTCGCACCGAGTTTCGAGCTCACCGAATACTTTGCCGGCAGCGGCGCGCCCAAGTTCACCTCGCTGAACGTCACCAATCCCGACTTCTTCAAGGAAGTAAACGATCAGTTGAATACGGTTCCGCTCGACGACTGGAAAACCTATCTGCGCTGGCGCACCATCGACAGCAACGCGCAGGTTTTGCCCAAGGCTTTTGTCGATGAAGATTTCCAGTTCAACGGCGCCTACCTGTCGGGACAGCAGGAGATTGAACCGCGCTGGAAGCGCTGCGTCCACTCCACCGACGAGAAGCTGGGCATGGCCCTGGGTCAGCTCTATGTCGATCAGACCTTCGGTCCGGAAGGCAAGGAGCGCACCCAGAAAATGGTGCACGCCATCGAGCAGGCGATGCACCAGGACATCGCGCAGCTGAGCTGGATGTCGGATGCGACCAAGCAGCAGGCCTACGAAAAGCTGAGCACCATCGTCAACAATATCGGCTATCCGGACAAGTGGCGCGACTACAGCACTGTGATTGTCGAGCGTGACGATTATGCCGGCAACTACATGCGCGCCTCGGCCTTCGAGGTGCAGCGGGAGCGCAACAAGATCGACAAGCCCACCGACAAGAAAGATTGGGGCATGACACCGCCGACGGTGAATGCCTATTATCGCGCCAACATGAACGACATCAACTTCCCCGCCGGCATCCTGCAACCGCCGTTCTACGGCAAGGAAATGGATGAGGCCGTGAACTATGGCGGCATCGGCATGGTAATCGGGCATGAGCTGACGCACGGCTTCGACGATCAGGGACGCAAGTTCGACGCCGACGGCAACTTCAAGGATTGGTGGACCGCCGAGGATGCCAAGGCCTTCGAGGACCGCGCCACCTGCACTGCCGATGAATACTCCAGCTTCGTCGCCGTGAAGGATAACAAGGGCGACGTGAAGCTCAACGGCCGCCTCACCTTGGGCGAAAACACCGCCGACAATGGCGGGCTCAAGATCGCATACCTGGCGCTGATGAACACCATGGGCAACGCGCCCATCAAGCCGATTGATGGCTACACGCCGCAGCAGCGCTTCTTCCTGGCTTACGGACAGATCTGGTGCCAGAACATTACCGATCAGCAGGCCCGCAAGCTGGCCATCATCGACCCGCATTCGCCGGGACGCTGGCGCGTGAATGGCGTGGTGCAAAACTCAGCCGCCTTTGAGGAGGCCTGGGGCTGCAAAGCCGGCCAGGCGATGGTACGTGAGAGCGCCTGCCGGGTTTGGTAGTGCGGTATCATCAAAGGCCCGGGGTTGTGAGCTTGCAACCGAGCCATCCTCCTGCGATCCGGCGGTTTTGTGTGCGTGCCGGCCCGTTACTGAGAGACCGCTCTGTCTATGTTTAGCACCTTCGATAAGGCCGAGAAAACCGAATCCGCCAAGCATGCGGAGCGCGAGTGGCATGATGACTTCTATCGGCCACTTGCGCCCCTGGCCTATCCCGGATCCCAGGACAAGTTCCTGGAGTGGTTCCGCCGCATGGAGCTCACTCCCTTCTACGAAGGCGGGTGGAACTGGTGGGCCGATCTCCGGCGCGAGGCCATGGATCTGGTCGGAAATGTACGTGGGCTGCGGGTTCTCGATTACGGCTGCGGCCTCGGCCGGCTTGGAATCTATCTGGCTTTGCGCGGTGCCGACGTGCGGGGGTTCGATCTGTCCGCTGAAGCAGTTGGCATCGCCGAGAGCGCGGCGCGGCGTTACGGCCTGTCAGCTCACTTTGAAACCATGGATGCGGAGCGCCTCACCTACGCCGGCGATTTCTTCGACCTGGTCGTCGGCTTTGGCGTACTGCATCACGTCGTCAAGTATCCCAATGCCAGCAGCCAGCTTTATCGGATTCTGAAGCCCGGAGGCTGGGCCGTCTTCTGCGAGACGCTTTGGGACAATCCTGTCATCAACCTGCTGCGACGCTTTACCCGCGAGGCGGAAGAAGCCGGGGACGCCTACCTCACGGAGGCGAAGATTCGTTCCTTTGCCCAGGGCTTCAGCCAAGTCGAGATGCGCAAGCGACACCTCCTGTATATGCTCAAGCGGCTGGCCAGGCGGCCGGAGGCGAATCCCGCCGTGGCGTTGCAGCCGCGATCTTTCTGGAAGATGGTTAAGCACGTGGAGGATGCGCTGCTGCATTTGCCACTCTTGCCCCGCTACTGCGGCGAGGTGATCGTGGTGCTTCAGAAGTAACGGATTCCGCGCGCCGCCGGTTAGCCGGCGGCTGTTCGACCCGGCAGGGTTTTCCTGCGAGACAAGGGTACTCTTAACATGAGGTCATTCCATGCGACGTCACCTTCTCGCGGTTTGCGCCTGCTTGTTGACCGGCATACCGGTCCATGCACAGACCGCTACCAATTCCGCCGCTTCCGAACAGCCGAAGCCGATGGTCAGCTTCGACCTCAACGCGATGGACAAGTCCGTCGATCCCTGCGTTGATTTCTACCTGTTCGCCTGCGGCAACTGGATCAAGAACAATCCCATCCCCGCTGACCAGCCGCAGTGGGGTCGCTTCAACGAGTTGCACGAGCACAACCAACTCATCCTGAAAGCCATTCTTGAGAAGCAATCCGCCGACCATCCCAGCCGCAGCGCCAACGATCAGAAGATCGGCGATTACTACTCCTCCTGCATGGACGAAAAGGGGATCGATGCCAAGGGACTCGCTCCGCTCCAGCCGATGCTCGACCGCGTCAACGCCCTGAACGACAAGAACCAGCTGCCCGAGCTGATCGGCTACCTTCATCCCATGACCGTGGGCGCGCTGCCGCTGTTCGAGTTCAGTTCTGAGCCCGACGCCAAAAACTCGACCATGGAGATTGCCAATACCGATCAAGGCGGCCTCGGTCTGCCCGATCGCGACTACTATCTGAAGACGGATGAGAAATCAGTCGCACTGCGCAACGCCTATGTCGAGCACGTCACCAAGATGTTCGAGCTGATGGGGGAGTCTCCCGAGAGAGCCGCGGCCGGCGCTAAAGCCGTAATGACCATCGAGACCGCGCTGGCCAAGGCATCGATGGACCGGGTCGACCGCCGCGATCCCAACAAGACCTATCACAAGATGACGACAGCGCAGCTTCAGGAGCTGAGTCCCGCCTTCGTCTGGAAAAACTACTTCGCCACTCTCCAGGGCCCGGCCTTCACCAGCCTCGATGTTTCCAATCCAGACTTCGTGAAGGGGATGAACCAGGTTATCGCCGGCAGCAGTCTTGACGACATCAAGACCTACCTGCGCTGGCACGCGCTGCACAGTGCAGCGCCGCTGCTGCCGGACTCGTTCGTACTGGAGAACTTCAACTTCTATGGCAAGACGCTGACCGGAGCGCCGGAGTTGCGTCCGCGCTGGAAGCGGTGCGTGCAGTTCGCCAATTCCGACCTGGGCGAGGCCCTCGGCAAAGCTTACGTTGCCGAAGAATTTCCGCCCGCCAGCAAAGCCGCCACGCTGAAGATGGTCAATGAGCTGGAAGCCGCGCTCAAGACCGATATCACCGAGCTTTCGTGGATGACTCCGGAGACCAAGCAGCAGGCGCTCGACAAGCTGGCGCACATCGCCAACAAAATCGGCTATCCCGACAAGTGGCGCGACTACTCCGCCCTGACCATCGTACGCGGCGACGCTTTAGGTAATGCCATGCGCGCCAACGAATTTGAATTCAAGCGGCAGCTCAACAAGATTGGCAAGCCGGTCGATCGCAGCGAATGGGAAATGACGCCGCCCACCGTCGACGCCTATTACAGTGACCTGGAAAACAACATCAACTTCCCGGCAGGAATTCTGCAGCCGCCGTTCTACGATCCGAACGTCGGCGATGCGGTGAATTTAGGCGCCATTGGCGCGGTGATCGGACACGAACTGACGCACGGCTTCGACGACTCCGGCAGCCAGTTCGACGCCCAGGGCAACCTGCGCAACTGGTGGACCGCGAAGGATCGCGAACAGTTCGACAAGCTGGAGTCGTGCTTCGTCAACGAATACGGCAGCTTTGTTCCCATCGACGACATCCACATCAACGGCAAGCTGACGCTGGGCGAAAACACCGCCGACAATGGCGGTCTGCGCATTGCTCACATGGCGCTGCTCGACGTGCTGGTCAATACTTCCGAGAAGCCGGTCGATGGTTACACTGCGCAACAGCGCTTCTTCGTGGGCTGGGGACAGATCTGGTGCGAAAGCGAGCGGCCTGAGTTTGCCCGCATGATGGCGACGGTGAACACGCATTCGCCCGGCAAATATCGTGTGAACGGCGTAGTCGGCAACATGCCGGAATTCCAGAAGGCGTTCGGCTGCAAGGCCGACGCCCCCATGATCCGCAAACCGGCGTGCCGGGTTTGGTAAGCGGATGTCGCGCCTCGGCGTAACTGTTTGCCGAAAAACTCGGTGGAGGGCGCCGTCTTGAAGGCGCATAGATTCAGCCACGCCCTCTGCTTGCGGAACCGGTGCGCCGTCACAGCTCTTCAGACTGTGTCGCGACTGATTTGTTCTTTTGTAGGTGGGAGAAATGCTCGAAGTTCGCCGGCTCTGAGCCGCGCAGCGGCGACATTTGTTTTAGCCGCGGGCGTTAGCCCACGGACGAGCGGGAAAATTGACCGAGCTGCGGAGCGGCGACACCGCTCGCGACACAGTCTCTGCAGACCGCGAGAAGCCTGCTTTTCCAACCAGGAAGCCGCAACAAGGCAGCAGGAGCCCACTTCCGCCCATCCAACTTTACGAGGAGCCACTCTCATCGCAGGCGCGGACTTCTACATCTTTCGCGACGGTCGCCGAAGCGTACCGACGTCGGAGCTGATCTCCGGCCTGAAGTCCGAGCTCCGCGTGCCGCGCCAACGCGCACAGTCCGACGAACTAATCTCTCTCTTGCTTCGTGCCGGTGAATTGGAGTGCGCCCTGCATGATGCTGGCTCCGATGGCGCAGCGAATGCCGCATCTCTGACGGACTTGTTTGCCGACGCTGCCGTTGAATACGACGCGGCATCCGCCCGCTGTGATGGGCGCCGGCTCGCGGCCTCGGGGATGCGCCTTCTTGGCGGAGTCCTACATTGTGGGACAGTGTCTGTCGGCGCGCCGGAAGGCTTCGCGTACTACGCGCTCCATCCTCTGGACTATACCGACCTGGTCGAGCAGATCCGATTGGATGCGCCAGTCGTGTTTGTCATCGGCATTCGCAGTATCGGCACTACGCTCAGCGCAGTAGTCGCGGCCAAGCTGCGCCATCTTGGAAGGGCAGCGGAGCGCATGACGGCGCGTCCCACGGGCCACCCGTACGATCGCCGCTGCGATTTTGACCCGCTACAACGGCTGAGATTTACGCGCGCGCTGGCGTCGAATGCTGCGTTTCTCATTTGCGACGAAGGCCCAGGGCGCAGCGGATCGTCCTTCCTCTCGGTTGCTGAGGCGCTTGAGCGTGAGGGCGTGCCCCGCGATCAGATCGCTTTACTTTGCTCACATCAACCCCACCCCGCCGCGCTCTGCGCGCCCGACGGCCCGCGCCGTTGGCGGCGGTATAGATCTTTGCCGGCCGGGCAGACTCGGCGTCTCCCGGCGGACGCCGGAGTTTGTCTCAGCGGCGGTGAGTGGCGGCGGAAGTTCTTCGGCAGCGAAGAGTCCTGGCCCGCCGTCTGGCCGCAGATGGAGCGCCTGCGCTATCTCTCCCGCGCCGAAAACGAGTTTTTGCAGTTCGAAGGCTATGGGCCGTACGGCGCACAGGTGCGCTCTCGTAATGAGGCCCTCTCCGACTCCGGATTCGGAAACCCCTACCTCGGACAGTCCGATGGCTTCGGGCGGCATATCCTGCGAACAGGTCGGAGGGGACAGCCGCACGATATCGGCCCCTCTCTTCTCACCCGCATGGCCGAGTATTGCGCGTGGCGCTCGCAGCAATTCCCAGCTACTGACGCAGATGCCAGCGAATTGGCGACAATGGCTCAGGTCAACTTTGAGCGCGAGTTCGGCGTCCGGCCCGAGCAACTGGCATTGCCGGTCGAACGCCCGGCGGTTTGCGACGCTCACATACATCCGCATTCATGGCTGCACTCGGACGATGGCCGCTGGCTCAAACTCGACGGCGCAACCCACGGCGACGACCACTTTTTTCCCGGCCCCTGCGACATTGCGTGGGACCTGGCGGGAACCGTCATCGAGTGGAATTTAGAAGCTTCCGCGCGCGACTTCCTGCTCTCCCAGTACCGCCGCGCCAGTGGCGACGACGCGACACAACGAATCGCCGGCTACGAGCTGGCCTACGCTGTCTTTCGCATGGCGTGGTGCAAGATGGCGGCCGAATCCGTCACCGACGTCAGGCAGAGGGATCGACTGCTGTGCGATTACCAGAGATATCGGCTGATCCTGGAGCAGACGACCGCAAGCCACGCGTCGGTGGCCTTGCAGTGATGATTCCTGTGTCAAGTTTCAGACGAGAGCAGAATCTCGCGCTGATGGACGCGGCTCTTCTGGTATCCTTTCGGGTTTGCCTCGGCAACAAGAATCTTCAGTGCGAAAGGTCCGGAATTGGCTGATCCTGTAATCCTGGTCCACGGTGGAGCGTGGGCCATTCCCAATGACATGATCGCGCCACATCAGCGCGGTGTGGAGACCGCTGCCGCTGCGGGTTGGCAGATCCTGCAAGACGGCGGGAGCTCGCTCGACGCAGTTGAGGCTGCCGTGGTCGTGATGGAAGACGACATCACCTTCGACGCCGGCCGCGGCTCGTTCCTGAACATGGATGGCCGGGTGCAACTCGACGCGCTCATCATGGACGGAGCGACCTTGCGCGCCGGCGGAGTTGGCTGCGTCGAGCACATCCGCAACCCCATTCGCGCCGCGAAAAAGATTTTGACTGAAAGCCCGCATGTCTACTTCGTCGGCACGGGAGCGGAGCGTTTCGCGCAGGAGCACGGCATCGAGCTATGCGCCAACGAGGATCTGATCATCGAGCGCGAGGTCGAACGCTTGCGCGAGGCGAAGAGGCAGGGCTACCTGAAGATGCCCGATGAATTCGGACCGATGCGCTCGCACGACACCGTGGGTGCCGTGGCGCTTGATGCCACCGGCAACATCGCCGCTGCCACCTCGACTGGCGGGACGCTGAACAAGGCGCCGGGTCGGGTGGGTGATTCGTCGCTGATCGGCTGCGGCTGCTACGCCGACAATCGCAGCGCCGCCGTCTCGACCACAGGTTGGGGCGAGCCCATGATGAAGCTGGTGCTCAGCAAGTGGGCCGCCGATCGCGTGGAGAACGGCCAGGCCCCGCAGGAGGTCGTGCAGCAGGCGCTGTACTACCTGAAGGCGCGGCTCAAGGGGCACGGCGGGATGATCGTGGTCGATACACGGGGAAGAATTGGAATGGCGCACAACACCCCGCGTATGGCGTGGGCGATGTGCACCGAGAAGAAGAACTCTTCCGGCGTCGTAGTGGAGACATAAGGAATCCATCTTCGGCCAGTGGCCTCCCAACTCGCACCACACTTGCAATATGACCAACATGGTCAGATTGCTATAATCCGGCTATGCGAACCGTCAACATCAGCCAGCTCAAAGCCAACCTCAGCGCCCACCTGCAATTGGTGCAAGATGGGGAAGAGGTGCTGGTTTGCGATCGTGACCGGCCAGTGGCGCGGATTATTCCCGTTCATACCGAGGAATTCTCCGAACAGGAGCGTCGTCTGATTGCTCGGGGAATCCTGACGCCCCCGCTACGAAGACGGAAACCCTCCGATCGATTGCCCGAACCTCAGGGCAATGTGTCGGACGAGGTCATGCAACAGATATGGGATCAAGAGCGGGAAGGCCGCTAAAACGCCCTTTAGCTTTTTGGGACGCCAGCGCTTTGGTCCCTCTCTGCGTGCGTCAAGGAAGTACGCCCCTGGTTTCCCAGTGGTACACGCGCTTCGAGATTGTGATCTGGTGGGCCACTCCAGTCGAGATCGCCGGCGCCTTGGCGAGGCTTTTGCGCATAGGACATCTGGATGCCCATGAGTGGCGTAACGCCGCCCAATCGATTGCGAAGTTGGCGGAAACCTGGCACGTGGTTCCACCCAGTGCTGCCATTCGTGCAAAGGCAATTGAGGTTGTCGAACACTATGACCTTCGTGCAGCGGACTCATTGCAATTGGCGGCGGCTTCAGCCTGGTGCGAAGACGCGCCGCTCGGGCGCGCATTCTTGACCTTGGATAACAGGTTGCGCGAGGCTGCAATGCTCACCGGGTTTGGTACCTAATGCGAAAAGGGTCGCGAACTGAATCATCCCGCCTTTCGCTACAATTAGTTTCCCTCCGCGAAAGGTGACTCACGTGACTAAGCTCAAATCCGGTAAGCAACCTGCCGACGCCACCCGCTGCATTCATGCCGGCGAAGATCGTCACGGCCAGTTCGCCCCGCTGACGACGCCCATTGTGCAGACGTCGGTATTCACCGTCCCCGGAGTTGAGGGCCTGCGCCGCTATGCCAAGGGCAACAGCGGGATGTATTTGTACACGCGCTACGGTAATCCGACCATCACCGCGGTGGAGGAGAAGATGGCCGCGCTGGAAGGAGCCGAGGCAGCGCTCGTCACCGCGAGCGGCATGGCCGCCGAGATGATCGCGGTGCTGGCGACCTGTGAAGCGGGCGACGAGATTGTCTCCATGCTCGACGTTTATGGCGGGACGGTCAAGCTGTTCGAGCAGGTACTCCCACGTTGTGGGATCAAGGTACGATTCGTTCCGTATCACGATATCGCCAACGCCGAGCGCTACTTCACTCGCAAGACGCGCATGCTCTTCCTGGAATCGCCCACCAACCCGACGCTGCGCTGTGTAGATCTCGCCGCGCTCTGCGCTCTAGGACGCAAGCGAAAAGCCTGCGTCGTCGTGGACAACACCTTCGCCACACCGGTGTTGCAAAAGCCGCTGGAGCTGGGCGCGGACGCGGTGCTGCATTCGGCGACGAAATATCTGGGCGGGCACAGCGACCTCACCGCCGGCGTTCTTGCGGGATCGAAGCAGTGGATCGACGCGGCGCGCGGCGTGATGATCCTGACCGGCGGATGTCTCGATCCGGGTTGCGCCTACCTGCTGCTGCGGGGATTGAAGACGCTCGACGTCCGCGTCGAGCGTGCCTGCCGTAATGCCGCGCAAATCGCCCGCATGCTGCGCGAGCATCCCAAGGTCGCGCGGGTGTACTATCCCGGATTGGAAGATCACGAAGGACACGAGGTAGCGCGCCGTCAGATGAAGGATTTCGGGATGATGGTGTCGTTCGATCTGCGCGGCGGAGGCCGGGCGGCGGAACGATTCATCGACCACCTGAAGCTGTGGTACCTGGCGGCCAGCCTGGGCGGGGTGGAATCGACAGTCTCGTATCCGGTGCTGACGTCGCACACCGGCCTGAGCGCGAAGCAACTGGAGTTGCTGGGAGTGTCGCCGGCCACGGTGCGGCTGTCAGTAGGGATCGAGGGCGTTGCAGACCTGATGGATGATCTGGAGCGGGCGCTGCAGCGAGTCTGAGGCGGTTGGCGATCAGTTAGACGCTTTTTGGGTCGGTAGCGTCAATGTTCCAGAAATGATCGCAGATTCTCGCCACAATTAGCTGCGTACTTATATCGGCTCAGAACCGCAGATGTGATACCTGCGTATAACCTTGCAGTCAGATGAAATTTCCCTTCGTTCTTCTATGCTGGATCGTTCTACTCTGCGGCGCGTTCGCCATCGCGCAAGCCCCTGCATCTGCGAAGCGGGGTGACGCTGGATCGCTCTCCAGCCCCACCCTCTCTCAAGATCAGATCCGCGCCCTCATCCGCCTCTCTGCCGAAAAGGATCTGGAGAACGACAAGAAGCAACGCGACTACACCTACGTCGAGCGGCAGGAGGTGCGCAGGCTAGACGGCAAGGGACAGGTGAAGTCCACCGAAACCAAAACTTCCGACGTCATGGAAATTTATGGCGAGCAGGTGGAGAAGCTGGTTGCCAAGGATGGCAAGCCGCTTTCCGACAAAGACGCGAAGAAGGAAGACGAGAAAATTCAGAAGCTGATCGACAAGCGCAAGAACGAGTCGGACGCGGATCGCAGGAAGCGTCTGGAGAAGGAAGAGAAGGACCGCGAAGACGAGCGCCAGTTCGTACGCGAAGTGGCCGACGCCTACAACTTCAAATTCATCGGCATCGAGAAACTGGACGGGCGCGATAACTACGTCATCGACGGCGATCCCAAGCCCGGCTATCAGCCGATCCACAAAGAAGCAAAGATCCTGCCTAAGACGCGCTTCCGTGTCTGGATCGACAAGGACGACTCGCAGATGAAGAAGCTGGACGCGGAATTTGTCGACACGGTTTCGTTCGGCTTGTTTCTGGCGCGAGTGCACAAGGGCTCGCGGGTGATCGTGGAGGACGTCCGGGTTAATGACGAGGTGTGGCTGCAGCAGCATGTTGCCGTCAAGGTGGACGCGCGCATCGCCTTGCTGAAGGACTTCGATCTCGAGGTGGACGTCAGCGACCGGGATTACAAGAAGTTCCGGGCCGATACGAAGATTGTGCCCATCGGGGACATGCAAGAACCTCGCTAGAGCGGTCGAACAGAAGATCCCCTTCGGCAAGCTCAGGGCAGGCTCTCACCGTCGGAAGCCGGGTCGTGACGACAACCTTAGGATTAACGATAGCAAACCTGAGAACCTGCGTTCCTCACCAAGTGTTTCGTGGCAGGATCTGTATCCGCGGTTCGTCCCCGTTTCGTTGACCGCCGAAATTCCCAGGTAGTAACATCGCAACAGCGATGAGAACGCAGGAGAGAGCTGTTTCGAAATAGTTGCTCACGATGAGATTGCTACGCCGCACACTCCCGGTCGCCGTTCTGCTGTTGCTTTGCATTCTCATCGGATGCGAGACCTCGGAGCCCAGGCGAAACTCTCTGCTTCCCTCCCAGGCAAACGCGCCGCAAGTTACCGCCCCCGCCGTCCAAAAGGTCCAGAAACCGCAGCCTCCCGCGCCCAAGGTTCAGGAAACAGTAACGCCCAAGGCGCAGGCCGATCCGGCCGACGCCTTGATCGCGCAGGCGGAGAAGGAATACGCCGCTGGTCAGGCGAATTATCAGGCGGGCCATCTGGAGGCGGCCAAAGAGAACTTCGACCAGGCGTTCAACACGTTGTTGAGCAGCAACCTCGACGTACGCAGCGAGGAACGGCTGGACCGCGAGTTCGAGAAGATCGTCGAAGCGGTTCACGGGCTGGAGCTGGTTGCCCTGCAGCAGGGAGACGGCTTCGCCGAGCAGAAGTCGGAGCCGGCGCCGATCGACGAAGCCAACGACATTACCTTCCCGGTCGATCCCAACATCAAGGCCAAAGCCGAAGCCGAGATCAAGACCACCAAGTCCGACCTGCCGCTGGTATTGAACGACCAGGTAGCGATGTTCATCAACTATTTCTCCAGTCCGCGTGGCAAGGCGACGCTGGAGAATGCCTGGGCGCGCTCGGGACGCTATCGCGAGATGATCTCGCGAATCCTGAAAGAAGAGGGTGTACCGCAGGATCTGATTTACCTGGCGCAGGCGGAATCGGGCTTCCAGCCGCTGGCTCTGTCGCGAGCCGGGGCGCGCGGCATGTGGCAGTTTATGGCCGGTACCGCCGAAATTTACGGCCTGGAACGCACCTGGTGGATCGACGAGCGCCAGGATCCGGAGAAGGCGACCCGCGCCGCCGCCCGCGGCCTCAAAGATCTCTACAAGCAGTTTGGCGACTGGTATCTGGCGATGGCGGCCTACAACTCCGGTGCGGGCACGGTGCAACACGCGGTGGAGCGCACCGGCTACGCCGATTTCTGGGAGCTTTACAAGCGCGGTGTGCTGCCGCAGGAGACGCGGAACTACGTGCCCATCATCCTGGCCGAGACCATCATGGCCAAGAATCCCGAGCAGTATGGCCTGGAGCGCGTCAGTCCTGAGCCCGCGCCGCCGATCGACCACCTCACCATCGACTATCCTGTCGACCTCCGCCTGGTGGCCGAGTGCGTGGATACGTCGGTGGACTACTTGCAGGAGCTGAATCCCAGCCTGCTGCGTATGACCACTCCCAAGGACATGTCGTTCACGCTGAATCTACCCGCAGGTTCGAGTGGTAAGTATCAGACGGAGATTGCCGCTATCCCACTCGACATGCGCACCTACTGGCGCTATCACTCGGTGGAATACGGCGATACCCTGCCCGCGATCGCGCGCAAGTATCACGTCTCGCCATCGGCCATCGAAGAGGCCAACAATCTTTCCGGAGAGGATCTGAAGGCCGGCTCGAAGCTCATCATCCCGATCGCGCCGGGGCATCACGATTCCCAGGCGGTCGCCTACTCTCATCACCCAACGCATTACAAGGTTCGCAAAGGCGATACGGCGGCCTCAGTGGCCGAAGACTTCGAGGTTCCGGTGGAGAAGCTGCGGAAGTGGAACCACTTGCAGGGGAGCGCTTTGACACCGGGACGGGTGCTGGTCATCTACAAGCCGTCGAATGGCGAGAGCGCCGAAGCCGAGCCGTCCGAGAGCCACAGCGCCTCGGCGAAATCCAGCCACAGCAGCAAGTCGCGAGGCTCTCAGAGCTCCCAAAGCGCGAAATATCATAAAGTTAAGAAGGGCGAGACGCTCAGCAGCATTGCCGAGTCCAACCACGTTTCCGTGGCCACCCTGAAGCGCGATAATCCCCGCCTCACCGCCAATGTGCGAGCGGGCGACGTGCTGGTCATCCGCAAGTAAGCGTTGCGGGGGCGGGCTTGATGTCCCAATTCTGAGAATGCACTGCGCTTCATCATCATTTTGCGTTTCCGCTCTTCCCTTCCCGCGGATGTTCTGTTAAAACAAGCGCGTTGCAGTAATTCAGCGGGGGCGCAGAGATCTCACAGGCTTTTTTGCCGTGCTATAATCGCGCGCCTGTTGATGCGGTATGTGTTTTGGTATAAAAGTAAATTTTCCCTGCGGCGCCCTTGGCGGCAAAGAGGGACCGGAATTGCAACCGAAATTGTGCCTAGCGAGCTGCCTCCGTTCAGTTATGCGGAGTCCGGCAACATCAGGAGGACAAGCATATGACGTTCGACGAAACGCTCTACGGACGTAGAGACGACGAAATGGATGACTACGGAGAAGGTTCCTACGGCGATGCCCCCGAGGACGAGGAATACGAAGAGGAAGAGGAAGAAGAAGAGGAGCCCGAATCGGTCTCGATCGTAGAGGAAGAAGTCGAGATAGAGCCCGAACCGCAATCTGCTGGCGGAAGCCAGGCGCCACCTCCCGCGCGCAAGCCTCCCGCCAAGAAAAAAGCAGCCAAGAAAGCGGCTAAGAAGGCGCCCGCAAAAAAGGCTGCGAAGAAAGCTCCTGCGAAGAAGGCGGCCAAGAAGGCGCCTGCAAAGAAAGCAGCAAAAAAGGCAGCCAAGAAAGGCGGAGCAAAGAAAGCCGCCAAGAAAGCTGCGAAGCCGGCGAAGAAGGCTGCCAAGAAGGGCGGCGCGAAGAAAAGCGCCAAGAAAGCAGGACGCCGCCGCTAGTTCTTAGCCCAATCTACGAAAACAGCCGCAGCCAGCGCTGCGGCTGTTTCATTCTTCTCCATGCAACGAACATGGTAATGCGACCCAGCGCACCAGCTATCGGGCACAATCGCACGTGGAAGCGTGACCCTGGTCGCTGCGCTGCCCTCGGCTGACGACTACGATGACACTGTGGCTCGTCGCGCCGTCCCGGCTACCCGTGCGAATAGACCCCCTGTTCCATGACCAACCCGACGGCGCGACGTTGTCATGATTGGACCGTGCTTAGTGTTTCCCTGCCACCGCGCGGTTCATCAGGATCAGCTTGCCGCCGTTGCGCGCCAGGTGGTAGCTGCCGCTCTGCCGGATGTAATCCGGAATCTTCTCTTCTTCCACCCACAGAAATACGCGGCGCGGCCCCTTCCATAGTGCAGCCAGCGAGGCGTCGTCCTCGAAGATGGCGGGAGCGTCGGGAAAGAGCGATCCGTAGTACAAGTCGCCCTCGGTGCGGGTGTTCACCACATGGACCGGCTGGCGGACATAGAAGTTGATGGTCGATGCGTCCTCGTAAGTTCCGTAGGAGACGATCACGTCGCCGGGATGGTATTCCTGTTCGATGGCGTCGGCCAGCTTCTTCGACGACAGGATGGGAGAGAACATCACCAGCCCCTGGTGCACGGCCGAGAGCACGAACACCATCATGATAGCCAGCACCCAGTTGGCGGGACCAGGAAAACCGCGCCGCCGGTAAAGCCAATTCAGAATGCAGCCCACGGAGAGCGCGATAGCAAAGGTCGCCAGCGGCACGCGGAATAAACCGAGAGCCCGCGGCGTGAGATCGAAGATGTGCCCAAAGGCGAGTGCGTAGTCGCCAGGGTTCTTCTTCAGCAGGTCGGCGAGATCGCCGTCGGGCGGGATGCTCTTGCTCTGCGCCAGCAGAAACATTGCTACCAGGAACACCGCCGTTGCGATCAGGGCCAGCACCGCAGCTCCGATGCGCCCCCCGCGACGCAAACGGGAGTCGTCAGCGGAATCTTGTTCCAGTTGTAGCCAGCCGCCAATCAATAGCGCCAACGCCGGCAGCGCCGGAATCGCGTAATACTCCTGACGGGTGGAGAAGCTGAAGAACAGCAGGATCACCGCCGACCACACGGCATAAAGCAACAGAGCGCGCTGGCGGCGGTTCATGCCGCTGCGCCACTGACTCCAGCGGCGCGGGATCTGCGCCAGCGCTTGCACCAGAAACGCCGACCAGGGGAAGAGCCAGAGGAATACCAACGCCCAGAACAGCAGCAGCGGCACAGTGTCGTAGTCGTGCGGAATGCGCTTCCCCAGATAACGCAGGAAGTGCTCGTTGACAAAGTAGAACCAGAGGAAGCCCCGTGACTGACCGGCGGCGCGATTCTCGATAGCGGCGGCGATGTGCCACGGCGCCGCGATCACCAGCAGAACTAGCGTGCTGGACAGCAACCGCATGCGCAGCAGGTGTTTCAGATTGCCAGTGACGATGAGATAAAGCCCGATGATCGCTGCCGGAAAGACAATCCCGATGAGGCCCTTGGTGAGGACGTCGAGCGCCATCGTCGCGGCCAGTCCCCAGCAGGACGCCATCGAAGGCGGTTCCTCTTCCAAAGTGCGCAGAAAGAAATCCAAGCCCAGCGTCAGCCACAGCGCAATCAGCATGTCGGGCAGCAGGACGCGTGTGAAAAGATACGGCCCGATCGATACGGCGAGCACAACTCCCGCCCAGAATCCGGCGCGCTCGCCGAGCGTTCGCTTGCCCAGAGAATATGTCGCGAGGAACAGCGCCAGCACTCCAAGAATCAGCGGCAATCGCGCCGCCCAGTCCTTCACGCCGAACACTTCGAAGCTGGCCGCAATGCCCCAGTACATCAGCGGAGCCTTTTCCAGATAGCGCACACCGTCGATGTACAGCGTGGTCCAGTCGTGGCGGACGATCATCTCGCGCGCCGCCTCGGCATGAACCGAGTCAGCATCGTCCAGCAGCGGCGGCGTGAACAGGCCGGGAATGTAGACCACGGCCCAAAGCACGACGATCCAGATCCAGCGGCGATGGTTGTGACGAGGGTTGTCGAGGGCATCAGGAGAAAGCGAGCTTACTGGTTGCGACGTGGGCGCCATCCGGAAGAAAGCATAACAGGAACAAAGACTCCTACAGCCTTCTCGGCTCACGCGGACCGGGCTCGCGCACCGGGCCGTCGGGCTCGGTGACCGGCTTGTCGGGAGGCTCCTGAATCGGAGGAGGCGGCTCTTCGCCGGGAGGAATCGGGATAGGCGGATCTTCGTCGCGGCGCAAATGGATCGCTTGAGGAATGAAACCTAGGATCGGCATGGCCCTCCTGAATCTGGTATTTGCGGTAACTCACCCCTACCGCGCTCCGCTATCGCAGTGTGACACTGTGCCATGCTCCGGAGTTAGATGCAAGTTGCGGGATGGCGACTCGCGCCCCCCGCGCGCAATCCGTAGCCGGCTCCTCACATCAACCTGTGATCGCAATCACGGAAGCAAGGGTTATTGCCCACGCACAATAGCGTCAGAGGTGCCGTATGCCAGTCCTCATAATTGCAGTTGTGTTCTTCGCGATCTTCCTGGTGATGGGCGTCATGGCGATATCGGCGATGGTGGCCGAACACCGGGGGAAGCTCTTCAGTGGAACGTGGAGCGACGAGCCGAAGCCCACCAAGCACTGACCACATCCTAGCGAGTGACGATTGCGCGAGACGGCGGAGCCAACTCACGCCGCGAGATCTACACGGCTTGCAACGCCCGTGCCAGACAGTCCTCGCAGAAGCCGCTGTCTTTGATGTCGATCCATTCCACCGCATGGGAAGGCGCCATAGCGCAGCGGTAATCGTGGCAATGGGTGAGGCGCAGGGTGTGCCCCAATTCATGCACTGACTCGACCAGCAGACGATTGGCCAGCACATCCATGTCTTGCGGCAAACCGTAGAACTCCTGCTGCAGGCGATGATGGGAAACCAAGGCAGCCTTGCCGCCCAGCTGCGCCTCTCCAAAAACAAACGTCAAAATTGGGATATATAAGTCGAACTGCGTCACTCCCAACAAGCGCCAGGTATTGCCGTTGATGTAGCGCTGCATGGCGCCCAGGATTTCGGAAGAGTGATACTGCTGGCGTTCAGCGTGCAGCGCGAAGGAAGCATCAAGCGCGGGAGAAAGAATCTCCGCCGGCACCCGGAATTTCTCGTAGAGCGCCTGCCGCAACCACTCGAGCAATCGAGGGTCAGGTGAGCCGACCGGGAGTAGTTGGAGGTGTTTCATGAAGGAAGTAACTAGGAGCTAGTAACTAGTAGCCAGCAAAAAACAAAAGGCAAGCTATCCTCCAAAGCCCCGCTTCCTAACCGCTAGCCTTCTTGCGGGCACAATCGACGCTCCGAAGTAAGGATGCAAGCATACGCTGTATCTCCGAGACTTGTTTTTGTAGCTTTTCGTACCGGCAGAGCGGAACGAAACCTAAATCGTGCGCAAGCAACAAGAAATATTCCAGCTCCACTGCCGAACCAGAGGAAATATTGAGAAAGCGATACAGATCACCGTTTCCTGTTCGCCCACACCCTTCGGCAATGTTCGCAGCAACCGACGCGCTGCACCGGCGCATTTGGCTTGTCATGCCAAATAGTTCTTCGCGAGGGAATGTCGTCGTCGCACGATAGACATCAAGTGTCATTTCATGCGCTTTTTCCCAGACTTTGAGTTGTCTGAAATCTCTCATAAGATGTTGCAGCTCGTACTAGTAACTAACTTACTAGCCACTAATTACTAGCCACTAGTTACTCACCACTACCTGCTCCTTCTCCTTCCGATTCCACCCATACTTCTTCAGCTTGTGATACAGCGTGACGCGATCGATCCCGAGCAGTTCCGCCGTGCGCGTCTGGTTGCCGCTGCACTCGTCCAGCACGCGCAGGATGTGGTTGCGCTCCACGTCTTCCAGGCTGCGCACGTCGCCGACGCCCAGGCCGATTCCATTTCTTGCTTTCAGGGTAAAGTCCTGCTCCCGCAGCTCCGGCTCTTGAGCCACCACCATAGCGCGCTCCACGGCGTTCTCCAATTCGCGCACGTTGCCCGGCCAGTTGTACTGCTGCAAGCCATTCATCGCCGCGGGAGAAACGCGCGTGATCTTCTTACTCATCTCACTGGAGAACTTGCGGACAAAGTGGTCGACCAGTACAGGGATGTCTTCACGCCGCTCGCGCAGTGGGGGAATCTCGATGTGAAAGACATTCAGCCGGTAGAACAGGTCGGGACGGAACTTGCCTTCCTCGATCAGTTGCTCCAGGTTTTTGTTGGTGGCGGCGACGACACGGAAGTCAACTTTGATGGTTTGATTGCCGCCGACGCGCACGATTTCACGCTCCTGCAAGACGCGCAACAGATCGGTCTGGGTCTTCAGGCTGATGTCGCCGATTTCGTCAAGAAAAACCGTGCCTCCCTCGGCGATTTCGAACTTGCCCTTCTTGCGATACTGCGCGCCGGTGAATGCGCCCTTCTCGTGGCCGAAGAGCTCGCTCTCCAGCAGAGATTCGGTCAGCGCACCGCAGTGGATGACGACCAGGGGATGGAAGCGCCGCGGACTGCCGGAATGAACCGCCCGCGCAACGAGTTCTTTTCCCGTGCCGCTTTCGCCGGTGACCAGCACCGTTGCGTCGGTGGGAGCCACTGTCTCGATAGCGTCGAAGACGTGCTTCATGGCCGTGCTCTGGCCGATGATGTCGGAGGGATGCGCGATCTCCGCAACCGTCTCCTTCAGCCGCACATTTTCCTGCTGGGTGCGACGATGCGACACCGCCTTCGCCACCAGGTGTGCGATCTCGTCGGGATCGAGCGGTTTGTTGACGTAGTCGTAGGCGCCATTCTTCAGGGCAGCGATAGCTGTCTCGACCGAGGCGTAACCGGTCATGATGATGACCAGCATGTCGGGATAGATCTCGTGCAGCCGCCGCTGCAACTCGATGCCATCGGTGCCACGCATCTTGATGTCGACCAGCGCGACATCGAAGGTTTGCTCGGCGACGCGCGTGAGCGCCTCATTGGCACTCTCGGCGCTGGCCACTTCATAGCCTTCTTCCGCGAACCATTTGGCCAGCGAGTCGCGCACGCTGAGCTCGTCGTCAACTATTAACAATTTCCCTTGCGTCATTTCTTACCTCATTTCGGCCAGAGTGCGATCGGCCTCGCCGCCGAGCGCCGGTCTCTGGCTGTCAACTGGCAGCACAATCTTGAAAGTCGTTCCCTGCCCGATCATCGATTGCACCTCGATCGTCCCGCCGTGGCGCTCCACAATGTTCTGGCTGATCGCCAGCCCCAGCCCGGAGCCGCCCGCTTCCTTGGTCGTATAAAACGGCTCGAAAATATGCGCCAGATGTTCGTCGGGAATACCGATACCGTCGTCGCGAATCACCAGCTCGATGGCGGACTCTGCGATCAGCCGCGTGCTGATCCAGAGATTGCCGCCTTGGGGTAGAGCGTCGATGGCATTGATCACCATGGCGAGCGCGACCTGCTCGATCTGCGCGGGATCGCAATGCGCCGGCGGCAACTCCGCCGCAAGCTCGAGGTTGAGCTGGATGTTGCCCATATCCATCTTGTGCTGCACCAGGCGCACACAGCGGTCGATCACCTGATTGAGGTCGCTCCAAGCCAGGTTCATGGGCGACACGCGCG
>JBARGS010000156.1:0-8650 GCA_049798495.1 Candidatus Korobacteraceae bacterium
GTCATCGCCGATGGCAAAGGACACATGCCCAAGTTTGCCGACAAACTGACATCGGCTGAAATCGATACGCTCGTCCAGCAAATCGAAGCGCTGAACAAGAAATAGCAACGACTCCGGCATAACCAACCCGGTACACCACCTCATCTATATCGGCTCACCGGCGTATGCCTGCTACACTCTCCGCAATGCGTGTTCTAGGAATCGATTGTGGCGGCGAATATACCGGCTACGGCGTGGTCGAGCAGGACACCCATGGTTCGCTGTGCCACCTGTGCAGTGGCGCCATTCGCCTCTCGCCCCGCGAGGCGCTGGAGCGTCGCCTCAAGCAGATCTGTGAAGAGCTCACCCACATTATCGGTGAGTACTCGCCCGAGCAGGTGGCCATCGAGGATGTCTTCTACGCGGTCAACGTCAAGTCGGCGCTCAAGTTGGGACACGTGCGCGGAGTGGCCATGCTGGCTGCGGCCCAGGCTGGCCTGGAGGTGATCGCCTACTCGCCGCTGTCCATCAAGTCGGCCGTCGTGGGTTACGGCAAGGCTGAGAAGTCGCAGGTGCAGGTGATGGTGGCTCGACTGCTCAACCTGCCTGCGCCACCCGAGCCGCCCGACGTCGCTGACGCGCTCGCCATCGCCATCTGTCATTTGCACACCTCCGCCACGTTGCAGCGGCAACATGCCGGCGCTGGCTGATAGAATTCTCTGCACAATGCGAGTGCCGTTCGCCCTTGCCGTGCTCGTGGTCGCCTCCTTTGGAACGGCCCAACAACCGGCGACCCCGTCCGCACCTCCTGCAGATGCGGCCTCGGTAAAGTTTGATTTCGGCTGGCCGCAGGGCATGCCGTGGCAGAAGTATTCGATCGAGGTCCACTCCGATGGCAAGTCCCACTTCGAGGGCGACCCCAATCCTGAGGATACCCGCGACGCAGATACCGTTCGGCAGGACTTCACCATGTCAGCCGCGAATCTGCAGAAGATCTTTGAACTGAGCCGGAAGCTGAACTACTTTCGCGGCGAATTGGATTCGCACCTGAAGCACATCGCGCAGACCGGCAAGAAGACACTGGAGTACCGTTCGCCGCAAATCCAAGGAAGCGCGACCTATAACTGGTCGCAGAACGCCGATGTTCAGGAGTTGACTCGCTTGTTCATGGGCATCGCGATGACCGTTGATTACGGACAAAAGCTGGCTTTTCAATATCGCTTCGATAAGCTCGGTATGGACCAAAGGCTGAAGGAGTTGGTCAGTCTGCAGGATGATCATGGCGCCGAGGAAATTGAGATTATCGCGCCCATTTTGCACAAGATCGCCGACGATCCCAGCATGATGAACATCAGCCGGCAGAGCGCACTCCACCTGCTGCACACGATGAACGGCGACGGCTCAGTTGCACAGAATCCAGCCTCGCAGTGACAATTTCGCAAAGTGTAGGTGTCACTTGTTGCCGGCCTGTCGGCTAACCGAATCAATGCGTCGCGCAACATCGGAAAATTTGACAATTCCGGTTGCCGATTTACCAAAACTTGCGATGCAAATTGGTGTCTAATAGAAGCAAGCAGAGAAGGCCCTCGACGAGATTCTGTGAGATCGCCCGAGCGTTGAGCTCCGCGCTCCATGCCAGCCAACTCACCGCCGACAACCTCTCTCCGATCAGTGACGGCCTACGGGCCGAGGAGTACGACCATGACCAGGCGTGTTGGCTTTGCACTGTCGGCGATCTCCACTTTCATCTTGGCTGCGGCCAGTATCGGAGCCTTCGCCGAGTCGCACGTCAGGATCGTTCGCCTCAGCTCCGTCGAAGGCAAAGTGCAGATGGATCGCGGCACCGGCGAAGGTCTGGAGCGCGCCATCCTGAACACGCCCATTGTTGAAGGAACCCGCATTGTCACAGGCAGCGACGGCCTAGCCGAAGTTGAGTTTGAAAACCAGAGTGCGTTGCGGCTGGCGGGAAACTCCGAGGTCAAATTCACGCAGCTCCTGTTGAACGATGGCGGCGATAAGGTCAATCAGATCGAGGTGGTCAAGGGCATTGTTTACCTCGACTCCGCCGCGAAGGGTGAGGACGTCTACCGCGTCGTTGCCGGCGGCCAAACCCTGGTCGCGCATCGCGACACTTTGATGCGAATCGACGCCGCCTCAAGCCAGGTCCAGGTTGCCGTCTTCAAAGGCAATGTCCAACTGGAGAACCAGTCCCAACCTGTCACCGTCCAGAAGAAAGAGACTTTGAGCTTCGATCCGGCGAATGCCTCGGGCTACACCGTTGCCAAGAGCATCGATGCGTCACCGACGGACGCATGGAACAAGGAGCGCGAAGCCTATGCCAGCACCTATGCCCAGAACCAGGGCTATGGCGGCCCCAATCGCGCTTATGGCTTGCAGGACCTTAACTATTACGGAGATTACTTCTACGCCCCCGGTTACGGGTATGTGTGGCAGCCCTTCGGTTTCGCCAACTCGATGATCGGGTGGAATCCTTACAGTAATGGAGCATGGATGTTCTATCCCGGCATGGGCTATGCCTGGGCGTCGGTTTATCCATGGGGATGGCTGCCTTATCACTACGGCTCCTGGAGCTTCATCAACGGTAAAGGCTGGGCTTGGGTGCCGGGAAACTCCTACCGAGGCCAATGGTATGCGAATAATTTTCAGACAACACCCAAGGTCGTGAAGGCGCCGAGCGGATGGAAAGCGGCAACACCGCCCACGACCGCGACAACCGCTAACGCATCCATGCCAACCGTGGCAGTCGGCAAAGTAGGAGCAAGGCCGGCCTATATTTCCGGAGGACGGATTCCGCCAGACTTTGGCAGCGTGATCGCGGGGCATTCCTTGAATGCGAATGCTGCGCCACATGGATTCACCAATCCGCACGCGAACAACCTGCCTGCGAATCGTGCCGCACCCGATACAAGCGTTGCTCATCACGCCTCATCGCCGCACGTCTTCGCCACGCCTACGCCGCGCGCCGTGTCGATTCCCGCCGAGATGGCGCCGAGCTATGGCGCTAGCGCAGGAGTGCACACCGCCGGATCAGCAGTCGGGTCCGGCAGCCACAGTAGTGCGTCGGCCAGCCACAGCTCGGCCTCCAGCTCCACAGCGAGTCACAAATAAGATCTGAAGGCGAGCTTCAGGTCTTACGTGGCCGCTCACTTCCACACAGCTATGCCTGCGTATCCCACCACCATGTCCTTGTCGCCCGACACATCGCCCGACGTTGCATAGCGGATCAACTCGGCCTTCGCCGCACCCAGCTTTCGCGTCGCAGTCAACATCGCAACCGCCGGGCCATAGCCGCACATGCTGATGTCGCCCTCGCGCACGACATCGTACAGTCCGCGCGGATCCAGCGCCAGCAGTTGATCGATCGCCCGGCGATCTTTCACGCGAGTTACGCTGTCGCTCTCGTAATGGTTCATATCGCTGGAGGCGATTACCAGAGCTGGCTCCTTCAGTTTCGCCAAGGCTCTGGCGATCACCACGCCCAGCGCGCTTAGCGCTTCAAAGTTGCTGGTGCCCACGGTGATCGGCACAAAGCGAAATCCCGGTGCGAGCACCTGCAGGAACGGGAGCTGCACTTCCAAAGCATGTTCGAGGCGGTGTGCCGCCGCGTCTTCCGAGAGCAGCTTCATGCTGGTCTTCAGTTGGGCGGCAAGATCTTCATCGATCTTGGCATCCCCCAAAGGCGTATGCCAGGCACCCTCGCTCATGATGGCCAGCGGCTGGCCCATCCCGGTGTGGTTGGGACATAGAATGACGTAGCGTCGTGGCAGTTGCAGGCGGCGATAGACCGCGCCTGCAACGTGTCCCGAGTACATGTATCCGGCGTGCGGAACAACGCACCCCAGAGCCTCAGTTTTCGTTTCGAGGGTAGTGCCGGCGGATGCAGTGGTGTAGCTTTCCACCTCGGCGCGAAGGCGCCCTGCATTGGCTGGGTAGAAACGACCCGCAACGGCCGGCTGACGGATAGCGGTTGCCATGTTCGCTCCTTTCACCAGGATCGCGGAGCCAACTGCAAGTGATCCAAGCCGCTCTAGAAGAAGTTTACGCCGTTGCCAAGGCGCGAAACACAGCCGCGGTTTTCTCCAGCGACAGAGCTTCCGCGCGAACGTCCGCCCGCACCCCAGCCGACTTCAGCGCCGCGCGAACTGCGGCTGCGTCGTAACTGCCGCGCAGATTGTTGGCCAGCGTCTTGCGTTTCTGCGCAAAGGCAAGCTTGAGGAACGCCACGAATGGTTCCTCCTCCACCTGCAACTCTTGCAGCCGCGGCGCCATGGTAAGACGCAGCACGCTGGAGTGGACCTCCGGCGGCGGAGAAAACGACCCCGGCGGCAAGGTAAAAAGCTTGTCCACGCGGGCGTAAAGCTGCGCCGTAGCCGACAGCAAACCATAATCGCGGCTTCCCGGGGCGGCAGCAACGCGGTCAGCCACCTCACGCTGCACCATGATCACAGCGCGCTCAATATTTCGATGCAGCTCCAGAATGCGCAGCACGATGTCCGACGTGATGTAGTACGGCAGATTACCGATCAAGTCCACGGTGTCCGGTTGCGTGGGGCGAAGATCGTGCAGCGGGCCGGGTCGCCGGCCCAGCATCGACGGAAACTCCGCAGTGACGAAATCGGATTCAAGTATTTCAACATTGTTTTTGGTCGCATACCGCATGCGAAGTTGCGCCGCCAGCACGCGATCGAGTTCCACCCCAATCACTCGCCTGGCCCGAGGAATCAGCAGATCGGTGAGCACACCGCGTCCGGGCCCGATCTCGATGACGGTTCGATCCGACACATCTCCCAGCGCTTCAATAGTGCGCAGCGCCGCGCCGGGGTCCACCAGGAAGTTTTGTCCAAGTTTCGGCTTGCGCGTTGGGGCACGATTGGCGCTGACTTTCTTCTCGACCACTCTAACCACGTTGACCCTCTTTCGACTCCGCAATTAGACTCAAGTGTTTCGGCAGTTCGCTCATCTTAAACTCTGTCTCTGAAACCAACTCTAACCCGCAATCCGGCGTACCAGGAGTGGGAACGCCTGCCGGGAGGATTCATGCACATCGCCTTCGCGGCATCCGAGTGCGTCCCGTTTTCCAAGACGGGCGGCCTCGCCGATGTCATCGGCGCCTTGCCGCCGGCGCTCGCCAGTCTCGGCCTGCGGGTCACGGTCTTTCTTCCCCGCTACCGTTCCACCAAGCTGGAGAATTCCCGGGTCGTGATCCCCAGCATCACGGTCCCATTCGACGACCGCTATCGTTTCTGTTCGGTGCTCGACGGCGGCGTGCATTCCGGAGTGCAATTCTATTTCATTGAGTACCCCCCGTACTTCGACCGCGAAGGTTTGTATGGAACTCCGCTGGGCGACTATCACGACAATGCCGAGCGCTTCGCGCTATTCTGTCGCGCCGTGCTGGAAGCGGCCAAGATTCTGGGCGCGCCCGACGTCTTGCACTGTCACGACTGGCAGGCCGCTCTGATCCCCATTCTGCTGAAAACCTTGTACGACGAAGATCCCGCTTTCGCCACCACGCCTTGCGTCTTCACCATTCACAATCTTGGCTATCAGGGATTGTTTCAGCCGGAGATTCTGCCCCTGTTGATGTTGCCGTGGGACCTGTTCACCATGTCGAAGCTGGAATTCTACGGCAAGGTCAACTTCTTGAAGGGCGCCATCTCGATGGCCGACTTCATTACGACGGTCAGCCGCAAGTACAGCCAGGAGATTCAGACCGCCGAGTACGGCTTTGGACTGGAAGGCGTATTGCGTTCGCGGGGAGGGACCATCGCCGGCATTTTAAATGCGGTCGATTACGTTTCGTGGAATCCTGAAACCGATCCGTTTCTCGCGGCGCGCTACTCGGCCGATGACTTGAGCGGGAAGGCTAAATGTAAGGCTGACCTGCTGCGGGAGTTCGGCATGGCAACGGAGACGCAGCTGCCGATCGTCGGCATCGTCTCGCGCTTCGCCGCGCAGAAAGGCTTCGACTTGATTCAGCAGGTGGCCGACCGCCTGGCGCTGGAAGACCTGATCCTGGTGGTGTTGGGCAGTGGGGATCGCGAATATGAAGAGATGTTCCGCCGCCTCAACAAACAGTTCCCGCAGAAGTTCGCTGTCAAGATTGCCTACGATAATGCGCTCGCGCACAAGATCGAGGCCGGAAGCGACATGTTCCTGATGCCGTCACATTACGAGCCGTGCGGGCTGAACCAGATCTACAGCATGCGATATGGGACGGTGCCGGTGGTCCGCGCGACCGGCGGTCTGGACGACACGGTGGAACAGTTCGATCCGCGAGCCCCCAAGGGAACGGGCTTCAAATTTCGCGAGTACAGCGGCGAGGTCATGCTGGAGACGCTGCGGAACGCAGTTGCGCTCTATCGCAGCGACCAGGGAGCCTGGCAGACGCTGATGCGCAACGGTATGGCCCAGGATTATTCGTGGACCAACTCAGCGCGCGAATACATTAAGGTGTACGAACGTGCGAGGCAGATGAAGCTGGCCGCGAGCGGGGGTTAGAAGTCGGCATTTAGCATTTCGCAGTTGGCATTTGGCACTTCGCATTTGGCAACTAGCAGTCAGCAATTAACACTTGGCGATTAAGCTGCGGCTGTTACTCGCGAGACGTCAGTCCCGCTGTGCGGGACGGCTCAGTTTAGCCCAGGACGAAGTCCTGGGTAGGCGTAGTTTTGAATATGGAGCCGGCTTTAGCCGGCGGCACTCTTTAGCTCCCTTCCTTTCTTTCTGGCGAAATACAAATAAATCGGCACGCCCGCAATCATCACCAGAATCCCCCACACCGAATTGCGAACGTTCTCCGTGAAGGTGTAATACAACAGCACCGTCGCAGCGATCACGAACAGCAACGGCACAACCGGATATCCCCAGGTTCGATACGGCCGCAGCGCGTGTGGCTCTGTCCTCCTCAACACAAACACCGTGCTGGCCGAAACCATATAGAACAGCCACTCGGCAAAAATCGCCAGCGAGAACAGCTGCCGGAAGTTTCCCGCGAAAAGCAGCAACCCAATCGACAGTACCAACTGCACCATCAGCGCCACGGCGGGCGTGTGATAGCGGGGATGCACCTCGGCTAATGCCTTGAAGAAATAGCCGTCACGGGCCAGAGCAAATGGAACGCGAGCGCCGCTCATGATCGTTCCGTTGAGCGAAACCAGCATCGACAGCGCCATCCCCGCCGATACGATCGCCGCGCCCCATGCTCCCACTGCCACAGCCGTCGCCTCCGATGCCGGACGCGGCGAGGCCGCGATGCTCGCTGCAGGTAGCACATACTGCACCGCCGCATTGGTCAGCATATAAAGGATGGCGACCACGCCCACGCCGACAATCAGCGCGATCGGAATGACGCGGCCGGGATTGCGGATTTCGCCGCTCACCATATTGAGGTCGTTCCATCCGTCATACGCCCACAGCGCCGCGATGAGCGCCGCCATGAATCCCGCAACTCCTCCCCTCGCTCCGGTGAAAACGCTTGCGAAGTTTCGCCACGTTCCACTGGCGGCGGTAAATCCCAGCAGTGCCACTGCAATGATGATGACGATCTTCAGCAGCGTGAACACCACCTGGAACTCTCCCGCTCGCTTGATGCCGATGTAATTCAGCGCAGTGATGAAAACAGCGGCCGCAACTGCAACCAGCTGTCCGTAGCTGATAGCGAAGGGCCGATGAATGGCCGCCTGGTTGAAAAACGCAAGTGCGGGAAACGTTCCCAGAATGCGCACCAGACCCGTGGTAATTGTCGCCACCGAAGCAGGCTTGGCGATGGCAAACCAGGTCCACGCATAAAGAAAGCCCGGCAGCGGGCCGTAGGCGTCGCGGATGTACACATACTCACCACCGGCCTGCGGCTTCATCGCACCCAGTTCGGCATAGGTGATTGCCCCTGCCAGCGAAAGTACCCCGCCGACAATCCACGCAACGTAAACCAGCCACGCGGAGCCGACCGCCTGCATCATTTCCGCCGGCACCAGAAAAATCCCGCTACCGATGATCGTGCCGACGACAATAGCGCTGGCATGACTAATGCCGAGCTCGCGCGAAAGCGTGGGAGCTTTCTTATTCGTGATCGCCGGGGGTGCAACGTGAGAGGACATTCAGTGAATCTGTCAGATCCGAACTACCTTGCCCCGTTCTAGGCCGTCCTTTGGCCCAGGGCGGGGGCAGCTGGATGCTATCAAAGGGATCGAGGTCTTAATCAATCTTGGTGGCCTTCGCAATAATGCGTTCGTACGTGCGCCACGGCGCCAGCCCGCGAAACCACATCTGCATCTTTGCGTCCGGGCCGATCAGGTAGCGGAGTTTAGGATTCGCATCGTTGGCCACGCGCACGATCAACCGCGCAACCTCGCGGGGATCGCGGCGCTTCTTGGCTTGCCCTTTGACGAACCCTGCAAAGCGCTGGCTGCGCTCCTTGTTCGGCGAGTTGGGATCTAGCGCGTGTTTGCCGATCGCCAGATTGCGCTCCCAGATGTCCGTATCGTAGGAACCTGGTTCCACCAGCACCACGCGAATGCCGAGGGAATGCACCTCGATACGTAGCGACTCGCTCCATCCTTCCAAAGCAAACTTCGAAGCCGCGTAACTGCTAAGCATGGGAACAGCGGCGCGCCCTGTTATCGATGTCACCTGAATAATGTGCCCCGAA
>JBARGS010000157.1:0-12121 GCA_049798495.1 Candidatus Korobacteraceae bacterium
CGGCGCGAGAGAACGCCGTCTCGCAGAAGTCGATCTTCGAGCTTCAGGATCTGGTGAAGAAGATCACGCTGAAGGACAAGATCGAGGAATCGCGCGAACTGGCGACCGACGTCGAGGAGTCTCTGTACGCGGGATTGGCAACCCGGCACTCCAGCCTGCACGATCGCGGCGTCAAGAAGGCACCGTTTGTGGTGCTGATTGGCGCCAACATGCCCAGCATCCTGACCGAGATCTCGTTCGTCTCTAATCCCACCGACGAGGCTAAACTGGAGACACCCGAATACCGTGAGAAGATAGCTGAGTCGCTGTACAAGGGCATCGCCAAGTATGCCGGCGGGCTCAGCGGCGTCAAGGTGGCCACGAAGTTCAATAAGGATTCGGGACAGTAAGAGCTGTCAGCCGTCAGTTGTCAGCCGTCAGCTATAAACCTCTCCTTTGGGGTGCGCCGCGTTCCATAGATGCATCGGCGCCCACTTCCTGGAAACTTTACCTCGGCCGCAGTAGTCTAATCAGGTGAGAAGTCCTGTCTTTCTTAGCTGTCTCATGAAGCGTTTCTTCATCGCTGCTGTAATTGGGTTATGTTTGGCTGGCTCTGCTATCGCGGCGGACAGCGGCAGCGGCGTGCTGCCTAAGGCCTTCGCAGGGTGGATTCAGTCGGGACAGCCAAAAGTCAGCGCTGAGGCCTCGCAGGCTGATTCCGCCTATCCGGCCGCGCTCACCGAATATGGTTTCACCAGCGCGGAAACTGCTACCTATACGCGCGAGGATGGCCGCAAGCTCACCATCAAGGCTGCGCAGTTCAAGGATGCCACCGGCGCTTACGGGGCGTTCACCTTCTATCGCCAGCCGGCGATGAAAACCGAGCAGATCGGCACCAAGGCTGCCTCGGCCAACGATCGCATCCTCTTCTTCCGCAGCAACATTCTGGTTGATGCCAACTTCGATCGCGTGACGGAGATGTCCGCGGCGGAACTGCGTGAGTTGGCGGGCTCGCTGCCTGTGGCCAGAGGATCGGCCGACAATCTCCCCAACTTGCCCGAGTACCTCCCGAAGAAGGATGCAGTGGAGAATTCGGCGAGGTACATTCTCGGGCCGCAGGCGCTCATGGCGATCAAAGGCCCGCTGACCGCCGAGCAGGTCGACTTCAGCCACGACCCGGAGATTCTGCTGCAGGACTATACGTCGAGCGCAGGTCCGCTGACGTTGACGCTGATCGAATATCCGACGCCGCAGATTGCGCGTGAGCGGTTGCGCGCTTTGCAAGGGAGCGAACCCAACGCTGCGAGTTCCCTGCTCGCGCGACGCAGCGGACCGATCATCGATGTGGTGACCGGCGCCACCGGAAGCAGCGAAGCGCAGAGTCTGCTCAACTCGGTGAACTACGAAGCCGAGGTCACGTGGGATGAAGCAACATCAGTGAGCAAGCGCGACAACATCGGCAATCTGATTGTCGGCGTCTTCGCTCTCATCGGCATCATTCTTCTGATCTCGCTCATCTTCGGTGTGTTTTTTGGAGGCATTCGCCTCCTTATGAAGCGCATTTTCCCGGACAGGGTCTTCGACCGTCCGGAGGACGTGGAGATCATCCAACTGCATCTGGAGAAGTAGCCGTCGAGCCGTAAGCTGATGAAATCAAGTCGTTTAGGGCGACTTTAGTCAAAACCGGGTTGATTTCGGCCATTTAATGTACATTCTCTGAATTCCTCTTAAACTATTGAAAACACAGCAATTTAAGTCCGAAAAAGTGCTTGACACGCACTTACCGGAACCCTAGTATTTGTCCAGAAAGTTTTGACGGTCTAGCCTCCGTTGGAACTATTCTCCCTTGAAGAGAAGGCCGCCCAGTTGCCGGGTGGCCTTTTCGTTTGCTCGCGTGCTGTGGGAAACAGAAGCGCGTTGTGAAAAAGTGCGACGCATCCAACTGATTTCTCCCGCTTCAATCTCGTCCGGCATCTCCGCCACAGTTATCACCGCATGGAGGGCGCTCGGTCACAGACTCAATCGCAATAATTTAGGTTGAGGCCTCGAGATCGCTCCTTACCCAATCCACACGTAGCGAGTAAGTAGGAAAAGCGACAACCCAGTCCCGCAAAGCGGGACGGCTCAGTTCAGCCCAGGACGAAGTCCTGGGTTAGATACAAGAAATTCCCGAGTCCCGGCAGGGACGGCACACGCCCGGGTGTTGCGCGTCATCGAATTAGCGAACATCAACACTAGCGTGGTGATATGTCGCATACTCATTCCTCCGTCCTGGTGCATTGCGTCTTCAGCACCAAACAACGCATGAACATGATTCTCGATCCGGACGCGTTGTGGCGTTATCTTGCCTTTGTCGCTCGGGATAACAAGGTCACCCTGTTTGCTGCCGGAGGAACACAGAATCATGCTCACCTGTTGCTTCTCGTGCCGCCGGTCGTTCCCCTGGCCAAAGCCATAAAGGAACTGAAAGGTAGTAGCTCACGCTGGCTGCACGAGCGTGGATACAGGTTCGTATGGCAGGAGGGGTACGGCGCATTCAGTGTCAGCCAGGCGCAACGCCAGACGGTGATCGATTACATTGCAAACCAGGCGGAGCACCATAAGAAATGGAGTTTCGAGCAGGAGTTCATGACGTTGCTGCGCAAATCGGGTGTCGAATATGATCCGCGATTCGTGTTTGGCTGAGAGTCCCTGCCGGGACTCAGATTGGTTAAATCCGCCTTCCGAGGACTTTGTCCTGGGCTGAGCTAAGTCGTCCCGCTTTGCGGGACTGGGTTCTCGTTCTGCGAACTGGCCTGCTCATCAGCGAAGATGTGATCTGGGCGAGTAAGTCTTGGGCTTTACGCAACTCGCTCATGGCTGCGCGCTCAGCCCATAAAGCTTGATGGCATTGTCTCGCATCACCTTGCGCGCGAAGTCGCTGGCCTGCGCGCGCGTAATCTCGCCGTCCTGCATCATTCCGGTGAGTGCAAGGGCGAGCGCGGTTCTTCCCGCCGTCGATGTCTGGTAGCCGGTCTCCTCCCAGTTAACCTGCGGCGTCAGCGGATACAGGTCCGTGCCGAACAGCACTTTGTCGGGATAGAACTCCAGCATGAAGCGAATGCTGGCGGCGATGTGGCGGGGCGAGGTCATCCAGGTTTGCTCGGAGAAGTCGGCATAAACGTTGGGCTTCATCAGCAGATAGGGCACGAGCTGCTCGAAGCCGCCGGAGCCTCCGTGCAGCATGACGAAGTTGGTTTTGCGCAGCGTGGGATCGTTGAAGACCGAGTCGAGCAGCAGCGGATTGCTGCCCTCCATTTCAAAGTATCCGCCGCACCCGCCGCCGGTATGGAGGTGCACAGCCATGCCGAGCCGGCCCGCCTCGCGTGCGATGTAACGGAAGAGGTAGTCCTGCAAGAGCTTATAGTCGCCGTCACTGGGAACTCCGCCCTTAACGTAGCGCGCATAGACCTGAGCGGCAACAGCCTCCTTGGCGGGAGCGAAACTCAACGAGCGCAGATAAGCGGCCTCAAATTTGATGGCCACGGCTCCATTTTTTCTTTGCAGCTCCAGCAAGGGCGTCACGATCTTCGCTGTGTATTGAGCCAGAGTAGGCGGTACCCCGTTACTTTCGAGCTCGTTAAGATAGCGCGCGAAGAGCAATTCCTCCCGACCGAAGAAGATCTTGCGATCGGGCGATTGCGCCGCCAGGGACGAGTTGTTCAGCGGAAACAGCAAGGTGTCGTCGAACGGCACCCACAGGAAGTGCGGCGGCTGGTGCCCGCGGCCCAGCGCGATACGATTTGCCAGCTCGCTCTCGATGCCAAGTTGATCCAGCACCCAGTTGGGATAGTTGTCGCCCTCGCGCTGCTTGACCTGCTCCTTGGCGGCGAGCAGTTCCTGAACGTGCTCCGGCTTGAAGTCGTCGTACTTATAGCCGAACATCGTCTTCCACGCTTGGATGTAGACGGGATTGTCTTCGCGAAACATCAGGCCCGAGTCGGTGGGCTCCAGCGGATCGCAAGGCAGCGCGTCGAAGTCATCGTCCTTCTCGCCGTGCGGGCCATCGAGCGCCGGAGGATGCGAGTGATTGTCTATGGCTTTGATCTGGTTGATCTCGGTCATCAGTCCGGAGTCTGGCTGGAGCTGCTGGTTAGTTTGAGCTGCCAGCGTCAACGCGACGATGAGAACGAGAGCTATGGCAAGTGTCTTCATTGGCCACCGCTGATCCACGGGCCCCTGCATTCCGCCGCGCGGAGTTTCGACGCAGTCTATCGCGCCGGAATGGCTTCCACAACTCTGATCGGGGACAAAGGGTTCTGTTCCGAACCCAAACCCGCCTCTCGCGAATCCAAGTAACTTGCACTACATGATGGCCGCCGGTCCCTCAAAACCGGGAAAGAAGACGGAAATTTTCAAGGCGCTGCCGGAGATCTGGCAGCTGCTTCAGCCCCGTCGTGCACTGCTCAGCCTCGGGCTGGTGTTGATGGTGATCAACCGCGTCTCGGGGCTGGTGCTGCCCGCCTCTACCAAGTATCTGGTTGACGACATCATCGGCAAGCGGCACTTCAAGCTGCTCTATCCGCTGGTGGGAGTCGTGCTACTGGCGACGCTGATTCAGGGGTTGACCTCCTTCGCCCTGACGCAAACCCTATCCAAGGCCGCGCAGAAGCTCATCGCCGAACTACGTCGCCGCGTGCAGGAGCACATCGGCCGGCTTTCGGTCGCCTACTACGACGCGAATAAGACCGGCATGCTGGTATCGCGCATCATGAGCGACGTCGAGGGAGTGCGCAATCTGATCGGTACCGGCCTGGTGGATTTTGTCGGCGGGCTGCTGACGGCGGTGATCGCGTTTGGCGTGCTCATCCGCATCAGCTTCGTGATGACGGCCATCGCGTTTAGCTTTCTGCTGGTGTTCGGCTTCGGGCTGCGAAAAGCGTTTCGCGTGATTCGTCCCATCTTCCGCGAGCGCGCCAAGATCAATGCCGAGGTCACCGGACGGCTCACGGAGTCGCTGGGCGGCGTGCGCGTGGTGAAGGGTTACCACGCCGAGGCCCGCGAGCACGAGGTGTTTAGCTCCGGCGTCGAGCGGCTGCTGCAGAATGTCTTCAAGACCCTGACCGCGACGTCCGTCATGAGCTTGTCGTCGTCGACGCTGATGGGCATTATCGGCGCGATTGTCATGTTCATGGGGACGCGCCAGATTCTCGCGGGCAAGCTCACGCTCGGCGGATTCTTCACCTACACCATGTTCCTCGGTTATCTGGCGGCGCCGCTTTTCCAGGTAGTCGGCATCGGCACGCAGATCACGGAAGCGATTGCCGGCCTGGAGCGCACGCGCGAGGTTCTGGACGAGACGCCGGAGAACGAAGATCCCGGCCGCACCATCACGCTGGGAGAGATTCGCGGCGATGTTGTCTTCGATAACGTAAGCTTCGCCTACGAACAGCAGAAGACGGTGCTGCACGATGTTTCGTTCCACTCGCGGCCGGGAACCGTCACGGCCCTTGTCGGGTCATCGGGCTCGGGCAAGTCGACCATCATCGGACTGGTCGCGGCTTTTCACAAACCGAACACTGGGAAGATCCTGGTGGACGGCGCCGATCTCGCCGCTGTGCGGCTGGAGTCATATCGCACGCAGCTGGGAATGGTGTTGCAGGATTCGTTTCTCTTCGACGGCACCATTCGCGAGAACGTCGGCTTCTCCAAGCCGAATGCCACCGAAGAAGAGATCCTGCGCGCCTGCGCGATCGCGCGCGTCGATGAGTTCGCCGAGAAATACGAGCTGCAGTACGACACCATCATTGGCGAGCGTGGCGTGAAGTTGTCGGGAGGCCAGCGGCAGCGGGTCTCGATCGCGCGGGCGATCCTGGCCAATCCCCGCATCCTGATTCTCGACGAAGCGACCTCGAGCCTCGATTCGGAATCGGAAGCCATGATCCAGGAAGGACTCTCCTATCTGATGCAGGGACGAACGACGTTCGTCATCGCTCACCGCCTGTCGACAATTCGCCGCGCCGATCAGATCCTGGTCGTCGAAGGCGGACGAGTCGTGGAGCGCGGAACGCATCAGTCGCTGTTCGAGCTGGGCGGCCGCTACTACGAGCTTTACACCAAGCAGCACGGGATCGAGGAGAACCTGTTTCTCGCACCGGGAGAAGGCGACGTGGTGGAAGATTCGGAGACGGTTGCGCCCGATGGGGTCGCCGCCGATCCCGATCCCACTACCCTTCTTCGATAACCCCATCCCCGCACTTTTGCTTTGAAATTCCGCGGGCATTCGGAATACGCTTGGCGTCGCGGATATCCCGCACAGACCTCGCCGTGGAGGATGGTTGGTGCCGGCTCCTGCTTCGACGCCTTCAAAGAAGACTGCGGTCGCCCCGCGAAAATCCGCGCATCACTATACGGCGCTGCTGCTGACGGAGCTGGCGCTTATATTGGGATATCCCTTCTTTGTCGGAACAGCAAGGCAGGCTGGATTATTTCGCCTCGGGGCGGTACTGGTGTTTGCCGCTGCGTTGTATGCCTTCTTAGGCCGAGGGCGGCTTACGGTAGTCGCGTTTGTGCTGGGCGTACCCTCCGTCTTTATTCACGTCGCGAATGTGCTCGGCTATCTTCAGCGGCTCGAGATGCTCGCTGTTGCTTTGGGCCTTGTATTCCTGGCGTTCGTGACCAGCGTTTTCATCATCGGGATCGTCACCCTCCCCACAGTTACCATGGACACGCTGGCGGGAGCTGTGTCGGCTTACCTGCTGGTTGGAATCACCTACGGACTGGCCTATGGTCTGGTTGAGCAGCTCCATCCCGGATCGTTTCGCGACACCGTCGAGCCGGGCCATGTCATCAGCTCCTCCGAGTTCATCTTCTTCAGTTTTGTGACTTTGACCACCGTGGGATACGGCGACATCGTTCCCTGGGGTCCGCACGCCCGGGCGCTGGCCATTATCGAAGGAGTCACCGGCATCATGTATCCCGCGGTGCTCATTGGACGGCTGGTGGGTTTGCGCGCGTCGCGAAGCGAAAACTCGTAAGCCCAGGGCGGAACGGCTTCCCTGCCCTTTCCCGAAATCCCAATGCCATTTAGCATCATTGTGGAGGTGTTTACATTGCGTCGTACGCTACAGGCGTCCTGTCTTTCCATCGCATTCATCTTTCTGTTAGCTGCCATCGCCCCACCGCTTTGGGCGCACGCGGTGCTGATGCAGTCAAAGCCGCAGGTCCACTCCACCGTCAAGGGACCTGACATTCCCATTTGGCTGCGCTTTAACTCGCGCGTTGACGGCGGCCGCTCTCGCGTTCATCTGCTCGCCGCCGATGGTTCGCCCATTCCAACGGAAGCGCTCAAGCAGACCTCGCCCGACACCCTGGAAACGCGCGCCGCAGGACTGAAGCCCGGCACGTACAAATTGCAGTGGCAAGTGCTGGCCTCCGATGGCCATATCAGCAGCGGTGAAGTGGCCTTCACGGTGAACTAGACTCGTCTCGTAATCGTTTTTGATCCGTGTCAGGGTAGGCCGTCGATCGTGCCGAATAAGGCGCAGAGAGCGTTCAGGGGCTGAAGCCCGCGTCAGAATTGACCCGCTACGGCACGTCTAAAGACGTGCCCTGATACAAAGCGGTTTACAGATTGCTTGTAGACATAATGCTGAAGCTCGTCGACATCTTTGGCTACCTCTCCGTGGTGCTGCGCGCGGGGACGCTCGTCTGCCAGTCATTCCTGCTGGGTGGCGTGCTCTTCCTCTACTGGATTGCGCGCCACAATCCTGAAACTCCCATCGATCCGGTCGAGCGGGTCCGCTCGTCCGCCCAGCGCATGTTTCGCATGGCCGCTATCGCGCTGGTGATCGTGCAGATCGGGTACTTGTACGTGAACTCGGCGGTGCTGATGGCGACCGCCGAAATCGGCATCGGCGAAGTCGTTGGGGCCAACTTCTTCATTGCCGGGACTGTGATCCTGGTTGCCGCGCTGGCCATCGCAATCGTTGCGGGCCTGCGGCTCAGATCCGCGGTTTACTGGCTGGCGCCGCTGGTTCTGGTCGTGCTCGGCGCCTCCGTGATGACCAACCATGCGGCTGCGCGCCTCGATGGCCGCGCAGCGCTGATCATCATCACCACGCTGCACGAAGCAGCCACCGGCTTCTGGATCGGCGGACTACCCTTCCTATTGGTTGGACTATACGTGGCGAAGGACCGTCCCACGCAGTGGTACCTGACGCAGCGCTTCTCGCGCATCGCACTGATCAGCGTTACCGTGCTGGTGTTGAGCGGTTTCGGGATGAGCCTGACCTATATCGGCTCGTTCCACGCGCTGATCGGCACTTCGTACGGAATCATGGTGCTGGCTAAGGTGTCGATGTTGCTGGCCCTACTGGCGCTGGGCGGCATCAACTTCCTCATGCTGCGTAAGTACAGTCCCGACGACGCGATGCCGCGCTTGCGCCGTCTGGTGGAAGCCGAGGTTGGCATCGGCATCACCATCGTGCTCGCCGCGGCGTCGCTGACCTCGCAGGCGCCGGCGGTCGATCAGCCTAACGACACCGTCGATCTGCCGCGCATCATGGCGCGCCTCGAGCCGGGGTGGCCGCGCATGGAGAGCCCGCAAGCCGCCGAGCTGTCCACCAAGTATCCCGGGCGCGTCATCAAACCGCTCGATCCCAGCGGAGCGCCGGCGGCGTACTTGACCGACGGCACGCCGATCTCGGCGCGCGTGCTCAACGACATGAAGTGGTCCGAGTACAACCATCACTGGATGGGCATCATCGTGATCGCGATGGGACTGCTTGCGATACTGGCCCGCACCGGCCATGCGAAGTGGGCGGAATACTGGCCGCTGCTGATGATCGGCATCGCCATCTTTATTTTTCTGCGTGGCGATCCCGAGTGCTGGCCGCTGGGACCGCGCAGCTTCTGGGCGACATGGGCCAAGCCGGAGGTGTTTCAGCACCGGCTGGCAGCGCTCCTTTGCATCGCGTTCGCTATCTTCGAGCTGCGCGTTCGCCGCAGCCCGTCGCAAGGTGGCGTTTTACCGTTGATCTTTCCACTCCTCTGCGCGGTGGGAGCGGCCCTGCTGCTGACCCACTCGCACGGCACCGCGAATGTCCAGGAAGAATTCATGGCCGAGATAAATCATGCGCCCATGGCGGTGCTTGGCGTCATGGCCGGCTGGTCGCGCTGGCTGGAGATCCGTCTGCCCGCAGAGGAGCGCACAATCCCGTCATGGATTTGGCCGGTATGCTTCGTCTTGATCGGGGCGGGGCTGCTGAATTACCGGGAAATTTGAATCACGTCGCATAAGCAGCCACCTGTGATTGCAACCGGCTTTTCGTTTTGACATTTACATTCCACACAGGCTATATTCCCTCTATGGCATGGTAGGTAGAATACACTGAGGAATTTGGATCGTGGTGGAAATCGCTGTCAGAAGAAGAGCAAGAGGAAGTTAACGCAAAAGTAGAACTCCTTGAAGAGCACGGTCCGACGCTGCCTCGTCCACACTCCGATGTCATCGTTACATCCAAGCATCCGAATATGAAGGAATTGCGTGGGCGAGCTGGCGAAGCGCTTCTGCGAGTGCTTTACGCCTTTAATCCTAAACGCACCGCGGTTCTCTTAATCGGCGGCGACAAGAACGGCAACCCCGCGTGGTATGACGAATTCGTTCCCAAGGCCGACACCATCTTTGACAAACATCTTCAGGAATTAAAGAAAGAGGAGCGAGATGACAAATAAGTTTTCCGCGCTGCGCGCCAAAATGTCTGATGAGTCACGCAAGCGCTCCCACCAGAAGGCGGAAGTCTACAAGAAAGAAATGGCACTTGACGAGCTTCGGGAAGCACTCAACCTGACCCAGGAGCACCTGGCCAAGACGCTCAACGTCAAACAGTCGTCCATCTCAAAGATGGAGCGCCGCGCCGATATGTACGTTAGTACTCTAGATTCGATCATCAGGGCAATGGGTGGAGTGCTCCGCATCGAAGCTGTATTTCCAGAGCATGGCAGAGTGCAAATCACGCAGTTCAGAAAATTGAGGAAGGCTGTCTGAGAATGTCCTGACTCGTGGCATCAGGCTCCGCGGCCGGGCATAGATCCACTATCGACACTCCGAACGCGCCGCCGGTGGGCCACCGCTTGCTGATCCAAGCTTCCGGCCATGAGAAATGCGCCTCCCGACATCGCCAGCGCGACGAAGGCGCTGGCCCATTCATTGCCGTCGTGCGGAGCGAGAACGACCCGCGGCGCGTGCAGCAGCAAGACCCACAAGAGGAACATCGCACCCAACAAAGTCGAGCCGAGAGTCGCCCAGACTCCGGTGAGGATGGAGAGAGCGGCCGCGACAAACGCGACGCCAATAAAGTTCGCCCAGAAAAGATGACCCGGTATCCACGAAGGAACGAGGGCGCCGACGAAGTGCGCGTACATGAAATGCTGAGCGGCAAATACCAGCAACGAAATGGCGTAGATGCTGCGACCCAGCATGGTTGTCATATCGGGTCCGCCCAAAGATTCTTCGATGGGAGCCGTGTCGGCCAGAACTAACGCTGCGCCCACCATCGCGATAATTTCGAATGCGCTGGTCCACTGATTGGGATCGCGAGCAGTTGCGGCCAGCCGGGGAATGTGCAGAAAGAGGAGGCGCAGGGTGAGCATGCAAGCCAGCAAAATTCCCCAGTGTCCTTTGCGATGGATCGCGATGCTAATGGCCGTGGCAAGAAGAACGATGCCGGTTACGTACGTCCACAGCGTGCTCTCGGGCGTCCAGGGCGGGCCAAGTCCGACGCCAAAGATGGCGTAGATGAACTGCTGCGCACCAAAGGCCAACATCGCAACTCCAAAAAGGAAGCGACCCGATCTGGATAGCAGATCCATCAGTAGATCTCACGCAGCTTGGACGAAGATACGTTACCCCGAACCGTCGCAGGGCGCTAGTAAAGATGAGCCGGGCACGATTTCAATAGAGCTAGAACCCGGCTCGCGCCCAAAGCACGCGCATCCGCGCTGACCTTGGCGTTTACCCGAGACGAAATCTCCACATATCTTCCGCACGAGGGGCGAAAAGCAGGAAGGCGGAAGGATTTACTGGAGCCGACGATCGGACTTGAACCGATGACCTGTCGCTTACGAATCAGCGGGCGTTGACTCTAACCCATACACAAACAAAGTACTTAGCATACGCGGCTCGTGCGAATGGTGACACCATAAGTCCTTTGCTGACAATACGCGACATTTGCTGGCCCCACAAAATCCCCCACAGTGAGGATAGTGCTGCGCGGCGGACCTGCGACTTCGTTGTTTCAGAATAGCGTTCAATATTTGTGGTTCTCGAAAGGGTCTGGACTTCGCTCCAGGCCCTTTTCGCTTTTGAACGGCAACCGTATCCGATGCCGCCAGGGGAGCACCCGCAAAACTTGCATGGAGCCTAACCTAGACCAATCGAGCGACAAGGAATGGCGAGCAGACCGGTTTCTGGGCCGGCTTGTGACCTGTCCTGTTGAAGAACTCCGCCCGCACCCCAGTTACGGCCGACATCGGTTCACGGTCTCTCCACCAAGATTGTCTGCTCTTGCCGAAAGTGGAGATTTCGCCTTCAGCTTGTCATTTGCGCTGGCATTCTTCTGAGCAAGACTGCGCAATTCGATTTCGGAACCTCAATCGCTGATGGACGAGATGCTCTGAAGGTAATTAGAACCTATCTCATAAAAGCCGGAAGCGATGAAAAGCGAGGTCCCTCAGGGGCTAAAGCCTAGCTTTAAGCGGCACGATACGGCACAGCTGAACAGGCTGCGGAAAAAGTCCAGGCGAGCCGGTTACGAAGGGGTCCCGGCCTTAGTAGCGCCCTTGGAAGCCTTTTATTTTTGTCATCACGAGGAGGCCTTCAGGCCGACGAGGGATCTGCTTTCCGACTTTTTCCGCAGCCTGTGAAGCTGTGCCCTTTCAATACCGAATTATGAGATGGCTTCTAGTGAGTTGATGTGCGATTCGCCGGATATCTGTCCTCCAGAATCGCTCGGTGCAAGACGTTCAGGCACTCATGAGTCGGCCATTGGCGTTCAGGGCGGCAACTGTGAGAGGGAATGCCTTGCGAACCGGTTGCCGGTTACCGGCGCCGGCACCTACGAAGGATTGCATGTAAGACTGTGCTACTTGATCCCAGGTCATG
>JBARGS010000158.1:0-21484 GCA_049798495.1 Candidatus Korobacteraceae bacterium
GTTTCGGCGACAACGAAGCGAATTTCCCCGGTCCACTGACGCTGGATGCAGCCGGTAACCTCTTTGGCACCTCGTTTGGAGGTGGTGACTTTAACAGTGGAACGGCGTACAAACTGACGCGCACGAACGGAGGCTGGACTTACAGCACGTTGTATAGCTTCGATCTGCAGAGCAGCAGCGGCGGTGCCCCGGAAGGCAAGATCGTGCTCGACCAGTCGGGAAACCTGTACAGCACCTGCGCCAACGGTCCCTATCCTTCGCCCGATGCCGGTACGGTGTGGGAGATCACGCCGTAAGTCCACGAGGATATGGAGTCAGCCAAGGGAACGTCGCGGCTGAGTGCTATAGTCGCGACGTGTGCTCGTCGCATCGCCAATCCTCAGGCTCGCCGGAACCGTTACCTTTCTGGCGAATGCTGCTCGAGTCGCGAAGATATTTCCTGCTGATGACCGTTGCGGCCTTGGCTCTGCGCCTCGCTTTCTATTTCCGCTACCCGCATGTCACTGGAGACTCCCTCATCTACGGCGACATCGCCAGGAACTGGCTCGATCATGGCGTCTTCGGCCTCACGCATGGCGATGGCGTTCACCCCACGCTGATCCGCCTGCCTGGATATCCCGCTTTTCTGGCCGCGTGTTTTTTGCTATTCGGCAGAGAGCACTACCATGCCGTGCTGCTGGTCCAGATCGTGATCGATTTAGCTACCTGCTTCGTCATCGCCGATTTGGCGCGGCGAACCCTTTCCGCGCGAGCGGCGCGGTTTGCGTTCCTGCTTGCGGCGCTCTGCCCTTTCACCGCGAACTACACCGTGGCGCCGCTGGCTGAGACCCTCAGCCTCTTCTTCGTGGCGATGGCTCTGGATGCTGCGGCGGCGGGTTTCGATGCTGTGGAGAAAGGGCACGAGGCGTGGCTGGCCTGGAGTTGGTGCGGCGTGGCTGTATCCTGCGGAATTCTGCTGCGCCCCGACGGCGGCATTCTGCTGATCGCGCTCGGGCTTTACATGGTTTGGAGAATGTGGCGCCGGCCCGCGGAACGGTTGCGCCTGTTCTGGGCGGGAGCCTTAGTGCTGGCCATCTCGATTGCGCCGCTGGTCCCGTGGACCATACGCAACTGGCGCGACTTCCATCGCTTTCAGCCGCTGGTGCCGCAGTCGGCGAGCGATCCCGACGAATTCGTTCCCGACGGCTTCGACAGGTGGGTGCGAACCTGGTCCGCCGACTACGTATCGACCGAGGAAATTTACTGGAATGTTCCCGGCGATAAGATCGATATCTCCTTGTTGCCTTTGCGGGCCTTCGATAGCGAAGCCGAACGCGAGCAGACAGAAACAATCGCGCAGGATTATTCCAAGACGCTGGTCGTCAATCCCGCGTTGAACGCCCGCTTCACGGAGCTTGCGAAGGAGCGCATTCGACACGATCCCCTGCGCTATTACGTCTGGCTGCCCGCCATGCGCATCGCCGACATGTGGCTGCGTCCGCGGACAGAGATGCTGCCGCTCAACTCGCGCTGGTGGGAGTTTGCCGACGACACCCAGTCGTCGGTGATCGCAACACTTTGGGGAGCGTTGAACCTGCTCTTCATCGTGGCCGCGGTGATGGGAGTGGTTTGCGGCCCGCGGCCGCGCTATCTGGGGATGATGCTGTTGTTCGTCGTATTGCGCTCGGCGTTCCTGGGCACGCTGTCCAATCCCGAACCACGTTACACGCTGGAATGTTATCCCGTGGTGCTGCTACTGGGCGCTGCGTGGGTGATGGGGCGGGGGGTAAGGGAAGAATTGCATAGGTTTAGAGTAAGGACATATCACGCGTGAAGAAGATATACCGCAGCGCTGGGCGGAATAGTTGTGATAAGGCGATTTCCAGCGGTTTCGAGGCAATTTTCAAGGTACGAATTTGATCCCCTTGAAACCAGGCCATGCGGGAGTCTAAGCTTCCCCCTGTCGCAGGAGGGTGAGATGGGAGATCAACAGATACGTGCGGCACTGGATCAGCATTGGGCGGCCTCCGATGCCAACGACTTTGAAACCGAGCACCGCATCTATCACGAGGACGCGGTGCTGGAATACCCGCAGTCAGGCGAGCGAATACGCGGCCGCCGCAACATACAGATCACCCGCTCGATCCAGCCGAACAGGAAGCGCTTTACGGTCCAGCGAATCATTGGCGGCGGTGATCTTTGGGTCACCGAATTCATCCTGTCCTATGACGGCAAGCCATCCTACACCGTGAGCATCATGGAGTTCAGGGGCGACCAGGTTGCGCGAGAAACGCAGTACTTTGCGGATCCATTCGAAGCCAGCCCAGCTCGCGCTCAATATGTGGAACGGATGGACCCGCAATCTCCAAGCGCGGGGACTCCCTAATCACACCGGTGGTTTGCGACAACGTCGCGGCGACGCCACGCCGTACCGCGAAGAGAAAGGACACTGGTGGGTATAGGTCAACTGTCGAGAACAGCAATATCGTAAACAATCCTCGGCAGCCGATCACTTACGGTATGGCGAGTGGCTGTTGAAAAACTCTTACGCGCCTAAACCAGCAAAAATTAGATCGCGCCAGGATGCCCTATAAATGATCTTCTCGAATTTCGAGACATTTCTGGTCACCCGATTTCATCCGTATAAACGACCAAAAAGGGTCGGATGGCAAATTCTACTGGATGTTGAACTTAGTTGTTCGCCACTCCGTTTCCCGTCCCCTCGAATCGGAAGCTTGTACTTCGAGGCGGTAGAAGCCTGGCTTGAGCTTTTCTATGTTCAGCTTGAGCCCAACTGGAATCACCGCATTGCCCGGAAGCACCCAATTCGCCGCGCTCATCGGCCCTGTGTTCATCACCAGTGAGTTTGTCTTCAGATCGGTAATCTTTACGCTGAACGAAACGGCCGCCGGCTGTGAGCTAAGCAAAGGCTCATAGATTTCAAAATAGAGCGAAACAGGCGCTTGCCTTGACATGTGATTGTCGGTGGAAGGGAAGAACTGTACACCTTTGCTGACCAGTGGAGTTGGAATTATGGGCGCTGGGTAAACGCTCGCGGCTTCCCGCGGCACCGACGATGCATCGCGGACGATTCCAGCCATGACTATGTCGCTGATCGCTAATTGATGCCCGTCAAAAGCCTCTACGTGTAAAGGTATCTGTGCCTGCCCGATGGAACTCCCGTCAGTCACAAGAACCCGAAGCTCGTAGTCCCCTGGCCGCAACTCCACCTGAGTATCAAATCGAGTTGGTATTAACGTATTGCCAAACCACCCGTGTTTTGCAGCGTACTTCCCGATCGTGGACTGCATAACAGACGGATTTGGACAAGAAATGTTGTCCTTGAATTGTGTCTCGAGTTCACCATTCGCCTTATACACCGCTCCATAAATGAGGACAGACGGATTCTTCTTGAAGCAGTAATTCGCCTCCCACTCCTTTTCTCGCCACTGGAAATCGGCTGCGATCTGAACCGTCGCGGGCACTTTGGCGTCATGAACTTGAACAACATAAGTGTAGTCCGATTCGGGCTCGACGGAGCCACCACTCTGTGACGGCGTTTCCGTTAACAGCCGCAGCACGCCTGAAGACCAGAAGGAGAAAACCTGGATCGACAATTTCGTAGGTCGCCGTACATGCGAATTTGTGAGAGCTTGCATCTGACTTTTAGCAGCGGTCGCTTCTGCTTGCAAATCCCCGGCAAGCTTGGGGCTGCAATACTGGGTACGGTTCAGATCGACATCGTGACCTTTCACAACGACAGAAACGGTCCGACATTCGCCGGGTTGGAGTGACGGGGGAGCGTACCCGATCAGATATGTTGCAGTGGAGTCTTCCCCCCAATACGGCCACAAGTCATAGATTCCCCAAGTTCCGTGGCTATCAGGCTCCATCCACCACGGGTACGACCAGCGAGTGTCAAAGTCGAGTTCCTTCAGAAAATTAATCTTCTGTTCGACGCTATTGTCGAAGACGTGAAAGTCCTTCACTGTCAGACCGCCTGCAGGGGTAGGCCAACCTCTTGGGACTTGCTGACCGGGTTTAGACAAGAGATTGGTCGCATGCTTCTCCGCCCCAGGATTCCAGACATTGGCTTCAACAAGTACTTGACGAGACTCTGCATGGAACTTGGGGACGCCAGGCGTCTGCTCGTCAGCTTGGGCCGTTGTGGACGGACTCTGTGATACCGCGGACAGAGCAAGTATCAGCACGAACCCGCAAACGTTGAGACCTGCGATAACAGGCTGCCAACGCACGCACCGCCTCCCTTGAGAAGCATCCCAATTCTAAGTACAAGCGTGGTGGCTCGCCTGTTAAGTCCAGTGAAGTTGTGTAAAGTTTGTCGGACTGGGAATAGTGATCGGGCGGCGTAACTGTCGCAATCAGGCCATAGCATAAACAATCGGGCCGACCCCGGTCATTTGTGAAACGGGGATCGAGCTGGCTCAACCCTTCGTCAGCAGAATGTTATCGATCAACCGCGTTGTCCCTACATACGCAGCGACCGCTACCAGCGCGCCGCGCGCGATATCGGCAACCGGGTCGAGCGTCTCCGGATCGACGATAGCAAAGTAATCCAGCCGCGCTGCCGGTTCTTCCGCGATCACCTGCATTCCAATCTCGCGCAACTTTGCTGCGTTGCGCTCGCCGTGGTCAGCGGCCATTTGCACGCGCATCAACGAACGATGAAGCACCAGCGCCTGCTGCCGCTGTTCGGGCGTGAGATAGATGTTGCGCGAACTCATCGCCAGACCGTCCTTCTCGCGCACGATCGGGCAGATCACCAACTCGACATCCATATGCAGATCGCGCACCATCCGGCGCAGCACCGCGACTTGGGCGGCATCTTTTTGGCCGAAGAAAGCGCAATCGGGCCGAACGATCTCGAACAGCTTGCTTACGACGGTTGAGACGCCGCGAAAATGGCCTGGTCGCGAGGCTCCATCGAGCTTGTCGCTGAGTTCTTGCACCAGCACATGGGTCTTCGCGCCCGTGGGGTACATCTCCTCGGCGCTGGGCAGGAATAGGAGATCGACCCCGAGTTGCTCCAGCATGGCGGCATCGCGCTCCAGCGGACGCGGATATTTGGCGAGATCTTCGGTGGGGCCGAATTGCAGAGGATTTACGAAGATAGAGACAGCGGTTACATTGCAGCGGGCCTTCGCCGAGCGCACCAGCGAAAGATGTCCTTCGTGCAATGCGCCCATGGTCGGCACAAATCCCAAGGTTTTGCCGCTGCGCGATATCTGGCGGCATGCGGCTTTCATCCCGGCGATGGTCTCGATCTTTTTCATGCAGAGTCAGTGAGGTGAGGTGGTCGCTGGCGGCGTCCCAGGCGAGGCTGGTGGGGGCGCCGTGTCGTCCGTTGCATCGGCGGGCGGCTCGGGCTCAGGAAGGGTCCAGCTTTCCAGCACTCCCGCCAGCACAGGTTCCAGCCGCGCAACGCTCTGCGGCGCGCACTTCAGAGCGACGGAGTAGATCTCGTTGTCGGGACCCTCGATAAAGACCAGCTCTTCAATCCAGTCCCGTCCGGTAGATTTCTCCTGATAGCGCGTCTTGATCATCTCCGCGGGCTTGTGATCCACGGTCCGCTGCTGCCTTTGCAGCGTTTCGAAATTCTGTCCGGCCTCGCGCATGCCGGTCGTCGCCTGCTGAATAACGCCATCCAGCCCAAGGCCTTCCTCATCGCCTTCGGGAGGCGGTGCGACCAGAGCGACCGTGATCTCATCCCACAGCGCGCGACCCTGCTTCTGCGCCGGCGCGACCACCACGCCATTCCCGGCGAAGACCTCGCCCAGCATGGTCCACGAACTGGGATATTTGAAACAGAAACCGCCGTCGGCCTGGCAATAATGCGACCACGGAGCCGGCTTGTGCGTTGGCGCTGGCGGCTGTGTCTGAGCTGTGAGCAAGACGCCGCCGTACAGCATCGCAAGCATCCAAATCGCGCGGAGCAAGAACCGCATGACTCTACAGTCGCACAGCCCGCTTGCGTTCGGCAATTTCCTGGAGCGTCGCCAGCGTTTCCTTCGGCAGATGGTAGGACTCCGCATCCGCAGGATAGGCGCTCGATTTCACATCGTCTTTGAAGGCCAGCAGCGCGTTGCTGATGACCGCGCCGACATCCGCGTAACGGCGAACGAACTTCGCTGGCGGCGCGAACGTCAGCCCGAGCAGATCGTGGAAGACGAGCACCTGTCCGTCGCACTCGGGGCCTGCGCCGATGCCGATGGTCGGGATCTCCAGCTCCTGCGTGATCATCGCCGCCACTTCGCGGGGGATGCCTTCCAGAACAACGCAACACGCACCTGCGCGCTCCAGAGCCAGCGCGTCATGCATCAGTTGCTCGATCGCGTGCAGCGTCTTGCCCTGTACTTTGTAGCCGCCCATGGCATGCACCGACTGCGGCGTCAGGCCGATGTGGCCGACCACGGGAATCTCGGCATCGACCATGCGCTTGACCAGACTCGCCCGTTTTTCGCCACCCTCGATCTTCACCGCCTCAGCGCCCGCGTCCTTGATGAAGCGCGCCGCGTTGCGCAGCGAGTCCTTTAGGCCCAGGTGATAAGAGGCGAACGGCATGTCGGCGATGAGGAAGGCATGCTTCACACCGCGTCGCACGGCTCGCGTGTGATGCAGCATCTCGGCCATCGTGACTGGCAAGGTATTTTCGTAGCCAAGCATTACCATGGCCAGCGAGTCGCCCACCAGAATCATGTCGATCCCGGCTTCGTCGACCAGGCGAGCGCTGGCGTAGTCGTACGCGGTGAGACAGGTGATGGGTTCCTGACGTTGTTTTTTTTCGAGAAGAGTGGAAGCCGTGATCTTGGCGCGGAAGTCGCCGGTGGTAATGCTCACTATGTCCTCCAGTACAGTTCCGCATCCGCGGATACCGCCTGTTCTTGGCTCATCAAACGGTGGGTGACACTCGGTTGAGAGACGGCTTGATTCTACACCCTGCGGGGAATTGCACCCAGCGAAAAGACAACCTTGCGGACAACGTTCTCGGCGCACTGCTTCACCAGCTACGCCTCTCTAAGTAATTCGGTGCGGTATTTGGGTGCGAGCGCTTTTACCTTTTCAATGAATGCGGCCTGCTGGTTTTCGTCCAGTTTCGGCGGGGGCGTCGTACGCGTGGCGACTGGTACCCCAACCTCCAGAAAGAACTTTTCCTGTCCCGCAGGAGAGCAGATACACAACATGCGTCCCGGCTTGGCAGAAGCATTGTGAAACTGATGCGGAGCGTTGGCAGGAATGTTCAGTGTGTCGCCGGCGCGCACGATCGACTTCTTGCCGCGGAGGGTTACTTCCATCTCGCCCTCGAGCAGGATAAAGGTCTCCTCGAAATCATGCCGATGCGGCGGCGGCCCTCCACCTGGTGGGACGTGCATATCAATTACACAAAAGCGTCCACCGGTGTTCTCGCCCGTCACGCTGATAGTGTAGGTATCGCCGACCAGACCGATGTGAGGAAGGTTGTCGGGGTGCGCCAGTGTGAGATTTCGTTTGGGGTCATCTGGCGGGATGGTTGGCAGAGCATTCGACATTTCGTTTGTCCTTTGTAACGGATGAGGCTTTCGATCAGTCTTTCGATGTAGGGTGCTGGATGGATGATGCGAAATCACCGCCCCGGCATGTTCGCAGAAAGACTGGGAACCAAGACGGTCTGGAGGCGCCGCAACTGCAGGGCCCTCACTGCGAGCTTTTCCGCAAACTGTTCACCGGGCTACTCGGCACAGGTGTGATCGTGGACAATGCGCCAGCCTTCGGGAAACTTGCGAAAGATCAGCGTGAACGCACCCTGCGGCTGCTTACCGTCTGGCGTCGAGAGATGGAAGCGCCCGCGAACAAACGCAGCATCTGCGCTCAGCATCTCGATCTTAAGATCGCTAAAGCTGAGTGTGCCCATGGCACGACCTTCAGCTTGATACTTTTGCCGATACCGCTCCAGGGTAGGCTGCCAGCCTTTGGTCTCGGTGGCGCCCGAGAAGAATGTCAGCTCGGGAGAGTTCCAGTAGCCGGCCATGAATCGCTCAAGGTCATGCTGATTCCACGCTTGCACTTGGGACTGCAACGCAGCTTGAATCGCGGCCTCGCTGTTGGAGTTAGCGGCGTGTGCTAGGAGCGTGCCCGCGAACAACATCATCGCCAATGACGCCAGGCTCAACCGGACCATCTAACCCTCCGTAGCTCGTCAGTGTAAACGAAGCGTTCAGAAGCGAAAAAACGGTGGCCGAAGCCACCGCTGTTTACAAACCGGTTCTGATGGTTGATTAGTGGGCTTCGGCTGTCGCCTCAGACTTGCTGCGGCGAACCGTCGCCAGGAAGTTTTCGGACGCGGCCGGTGCCTTCACCTGGCCCATCAAGGTCTGACGGAAGCCGACCATGCGGTCATAGAGAGCCCGCGTCGAATCGTCATCCTGCTTAATCACCGCGCCATCAAGGGTAAGTCCGGCAAAAAGCCCTCGCGCACGCGAATAGGCCAGGACCTCCGCCTTCATCTTCCAGTCGGTCGAGGCGCTGGCATCACGGCCTACGGGGCCAGCAGCCACGCTACCGTTCGCACCCAGTTTGAATTTTGAGCTGAGCAGATCCCTCATGCCCTGATCGTTCATGATCAACAAGACCACATCAGCAGACTGAACGCCAATTTGCAAACCCCAACTCCCTCCCGTTATCACGAAGAAGGCAGGTGCGCTCCAGTCCCTGTTGGCGGTTCGGCAAGTGGCCACGCCGCGTCCGTGCTCCGCGCCAAAAACAAACCCGCCCTTCACCATGGAAGGAACGATGGCTACGCATTTCGCGCTCTTGAACACGTCGTCTGGAATCCCTTTGTCAGGGGCTCCCAGCAGTTCGTTCAGGATCTTGGAAGAGTCATCCATGCGTGCCAATACTTTGTCGCGGTCTTCTCCGCTCTGGGTGCTCTCGTTCTTGGCATCGGCTTTTTCCTGCGAAGCCATGTTCGAGTCCTGTTGTGCCGCAGCCTTATGCTGATCCTGCTGCGCCTGATCGGTTGTGGTGTTTGTAGTGCTGTCCTGGGCCCATACCCCGGCCGCGCAGAACATCGCCAGCGCGAGCACGATTGCGATTCGTTTCATAAACCTGTGTTCCTCCTCAAAAAACCCGTTAACGTAGCCTTCGGCGGTACGTTCTAGTTGAGTTGGATATCGATTGTTCAAACAAGGTTGGACACACAGGCAGGTACTATTTGCAAGTAGTCGCTACAACCTGAAGAAACAAAATTACATCGTTGGTGGCGAGTCAGGCAGGGCGCTTCTTGTCGTTCGCTGCCGCCCGCTGCCAAGGGCGCTTCGGGCGTTGAGCCTCCGGCAGATCGCGGTCTCGAATGCGATCGTACATGTAAGCCTCGCTCACCGTCCCCAGACCCTCGTTATAGAGACTGATCATGCCGAGGCCTTCTTTCAGTTCTTCCGAGAAGTCATGCAGCGCCTTGAGGTGATCGGCGGTCGCGGGGGACTCGCCCTTTGTTGTCTTCAAGACTTTCTGGTAGCCGTGATCGACCAGCTTGGAAATTTCTCCGTTAATCAAGTACCCGGGATAGGCAAATATCTTCACGCCGCCGTCGGCGGTGCGCTCAATCGCAGCCGAGCACTGATACTTCTTCAGAAAGACTCGATTGCTGGCGCCGGGAGCTTCCATCACCTCAACCCCATGATCGCGAAACCACTGCACGGCGTCTTCGTACGACTTCGATTTGATCTTATTCGCCATTATGTTGTCGGAACCTCGGGGCCGAGCTTTCTGAAGTAATCAACGGCCGCTACTGCATCCAGTGCGATATCGGGCAGGCGGAACGCTGTTGCCTGCAGACGCAGCTTTTTCTGAAACGCCTGTAGCCGGAAGTCACACTTTCGCACATTCATCGGGCAAACAGCAACCGCGACGCTGGGTAATGTCAGTTGCGGATGAGCAATGGCGCAGTTGTGCTCACGTCCCCGCATACTGCCGTCGACCGAAGCCCCGCAGCATGCGGGTGGCAATCACCGCGCCAGCCGCTACCAATCCCATACCAACGGCAATCTTCTTGAGGCATTGCGCATTGCATGCCGCCTGGGTTCTCGCGCCGCGAATGTGCTCAGGAAGGACACCTACGCCAACCACCCGCGCCACCAGGTGTTGCACGCCCGGTATGCGAACCGCGGCTTTGAGTTGCCACGGCGCTCTCGCGGGCCCCGGATTGCGGAAGATATTCTGGAATGCTTTGTGGGCGTTCACCTGGATGAACTGCGTCACGCGTGTGGGAAATTCGCGGCGCTTTTGCAGGCGGGCCAGCAACTCTTCCGTGATGCGTCCTTCACGCAGAGGATCGGCCAGCAGGTTCGCGGTGGCCACCGCATCCTGAATGGCGAGATTGATCCCGACGCCGCCCGCGGGCGACATGGCATGCGCGGCGTCTCCAATGCACAACAGTCCGGGTCGATGCCACTGTCGCAAACGATTGATCTGCACCGAAAGCAGTTTGACTTGATCCCAGTCTTCGATCTCCTTGACGCGATCGCCGAGATAGGGTGCGATGCGGCGAAGCAGGTCTTGAAACGCCGGTAGTCCCTGCTGTTGCATCTCGTCGAAAGAACCTTTGGGAATGATCAGCCCAGCCTGAAAATACGTGTCGCGATTGATGAGCACGAGCGCTTTGCCGTAGTTGAGATTTCCCAGCAACTGCTCGGGATCGCCGGCAGTGCGACTGATGCGGAACCAGAGCACGTCAATCGGCACGCCGAACTCCTGTACTTCGAGATGCGCCGCCTGCCGGATGGTGGAGTGCCGGCCGTCGCATCCCACGACTAGATCGGCGCGGATTTGCACTGGACCATCCGCCGTGTGTGCCGCAACGCCGGTGATCCGCCCGCCGCTGCGGATTAAGTCGACCGCCTCATGCTGCATTCGCAGATTGAAGCCAGGATACTGCTTCGCTTTGCCTGACAGAAAGTCGAGGAAATCCCACTGCGGCATGAGCGCGACGAATTTGCAGTGCGTCGGCACCCGGGAGAAATCGCCAGCCCGAAACGCGAAATCACCGTAGATGCCGCCGACGGAAGTCAGCTCCTGATGCGGCATCTTGAGGAAGTCGTCGAGAATCCCCAACTCATACAGCACTTCCAGCGTCGACGGGTGTACCGTGTCACCGCGAAAGTCGCGAAAGAAATCGTTGTGCTTCTCCAGAATCGTGACCGCAACTCCGGCGCGCGCCAGGAGGTAGCCGAGCATGACGCCGGCCGGGCCTCCGCCGACAACACAACACGTGGTTTCCAATGTCTGCTCTGTCATGAGTGCAGGTTCCTCATAGCTAAGAATTCTAAACGACAAGATGCGGAGAGAGCTGGCGAGAAAGGACTGACGAACAGCACCCGGTCAGCCGTTGCGCCTAGCGGCGCTTCAAAGCTTCCAGCTCATCCAGACTGCGCGGCCAGTCCGATCCCAGCAGCCGCGACAGACCGCGGTCGGCGAGGATCTTGCCGCCGGTCTGACAGCCACAGTAATTGGTTTCGTTGTCCGCGTAACGGATGCGCTGGATCTTCTCGCCACACCTCGGGCAGGGCTGGCCATATCGACCGTGGACGGCCATGTCTTTGCGGAAAGCAGTGACCTTCTCGGGAAAGCCGGCCTCGGCCTCCGATTGCAAGCGGTTCACCCAGAGCTCCAGCGTATCGCGAGTGGCCGTGAACAACCGCTGCCACTCATCGTCGGTGAGCTTGTGGGCCAGCGCGATGGGAGACAATTGTGCTGCGTGCAGAATTTCGTCGGAGTAGGCGTTACCGATGCCGCTGACGAAACGCGGATCGGTGAGAGCTCGCTTGAGCGTGCGATTCTCCGCAGTGAGCGCCTCCCGGAACGCGGCGAGGTCGCTGGCAAAGATGTCGATGCCTCCGGGATCGACGGCGCCCAAGGCTTCCTCGCCAGCAAGAACGTGCAATGAGGCGCGTCGCTTTGCTCCAGCCTCGGTTAGCACCAGAGAGCCATTGGGAAAATCGAAAGCCGCCAGATTCTGACGGCCACCGAGCTTGGCTCCGGCAGGCCGCCAATGCAGCCGACCTGCGATCATGAGGTGAAGCACCAGCCAGAGATCGTTCTCGAAGCCGATAGCAATACGCTTGCCGATGCGCCGCAACTCGCGCACCACTTGTCCCTCAACGTGGGAGAGAGGTGGCTCGACCGTACGCAGCAAGAAAGGACTGGCCAACCGCACACGCGTGAGCTGCTGGCCCACGATGCGGCTCCGCAGCGCGCTGAGATAAGCCTCGACATCCGGCAGCTCCGGCATCGCTACTAGCTTGCCTGTGCTGGGCCAGTGCTGGCAACTGTTCCAGGAGCCGACAATGTGTCAGCTCGCCGAAGTGTTAGTTCGCCACGAGGTAGAAAACAAATTGGCAAGAATCTGTAAATGGAATTCGATTGCCAGGGAGTAAGATGCGGCACCACAAGGGACAAAGGTGGCAGTGGGGTCTGGCATCTTGTGCCCCAGGTGGTTTGTGCAGGGGAGACGCTGCTTATTTGAAGGGCAACAGGCGGAATGCAAGTGACCCATGCTCCGACTCATTTGATTTTGATTTTTGGGGTTTTCCGCGCGCGTGGGCATGGGCCCAACTCTATTGCGGGTAGAACTGGAGAGATGGTTATGCGACAACTGGGACCACTACGGGCGTTCGTCCTCCCAGTGCTCTTGGGCTGTGGCTTGGCGAGTTCCATGGCAGCGCAATCGTTAAATTCCCAGCAGCGGATCGGACGGGAGTCTCCGTCTTATTGGGATGATCCAACGAATTGGAAGCAGCAATTTGTACCCGACTGGCGGCCCTTTTGGGATAATTCGAAGAATTGGACGACAAATTACGGGCCCGCCTACCGCGACACGATCGAGGGTCCCTCGCAAATGTTGGGATGCTCGACGCAGTTCGCGCTCTGTTTTCATTCCGGCCCCCAGCCCTACCCATGCACAATTTCTCCAGACGGACGTTCCGCCAATTGCCTGTGCACGGTTTCCACGAAGACCAATTACACGCTGATCAATGGCATTCTGAACTATCCGGTCTACACTGCGACCGTTCAGGCTTGTGGTTCGGACGGTTCCGGATGTCCGACCGTCGGACAAGCGCCGGTTTGCAGCTACCTCAACAGTGGAACTCTCATCCCGGGTGCCAACGTCTTCTCCACTTACGATCCCGAGTCGCACCTGGAGATCGTGAAGGCTTTTGCGGCAGGTAAGCCGTCAGTTACCACTTGCGAAAAAGCGCTTACGCCGCTTGCATGACCGCGCCATGCGAGCTTAACTCTGACGGTTCCACCGCCAACTGCAAGTGTCCCGTGTTCTATGGCAAATTCCAGCTCATCGGACACAACGCCCAGTGTTCCCTGGGCGGCGATCTGGTACCGTCTGCCTCATACATTCCGCTATTGGACAGCCATCCTAACGACTAGGCGATCGGATCGCAGGAACAGTCAGTTAGGGAGGGATGATCGGCTAAGCACATAACGCAGGGGCAACGCAGAGTTTCTCTGCAGTTAAGACTGCATGGCGGAGAGGGAGGGATTCGAACCCCCGATACCCGTCAAGGTATGGCCGCTTTCGAGGCGGCTCGTTTCAACCACTCACGCACCTCTCCGCGCGCGGCTGCCGCTGGCCGGAGTTGCCAGCAGTTTCAGTTTAGCAAAGGTGGGTCAGTGCGTCATTTTCAGGCTCGCTTACGCTTCGGTTCCTTGAGCCACTCGCGCAGATGCTCGTCTACCCGTGCCTGCCAGCCACGTCCCGAAGCGCGCAACCGCGAAACAACATCCTGCGATAAGCGAATCGAAATCAACTCTTTGGTGGGAGCCTTTTGCGGGCCACGATGCTTCTTGAGCGAGTGAAGCTTTTCCTGTTCGTCCTGGGGAAGGGCGGAAAATGGAGCAAAGTGTTTGAAGTCCCCGGCCGTTAATTCACGAACTTCCCCTTCTTCATTCGTCAATGGTTTTCGATTTGCCATATTTCCGTGTCGTTGTTCGGTGTAAATGCCGGCTGTCTCGAAATCGAAGTCGACGGCCCGCTCGAAGGAAAGGCTGCGCTCGCGGATATTGCGTTCATTCTTGGCGGGGTCAAACTCGATCTCGACTCATTTATATTGTATATACAATATAAATAGAAGTCAAGCGACGCGCCAAATTTCGATGCCCTACTTCACTACTCCGTTGGGACGGTGGCGCTTCGCTTCTCGCGGAAGAACGCTTGCAGCAGATCCATGCAGCGCGCCGCCAGCACTCCCGAACTTACTTCCACCTGGTGGTTGAGCTTGGGATGATTCAGCACCTGCAACATCGAATGCACGGCCCCTGCCTTGGCGTCTTCCGCACCGTAGACCAGCCGCCGAAGGCGCGCGTGGGTAATGGCGCCGGCGCACATGGCGCAGGGCTCGATGGTGACATAGAGGTCACAGTCCAGGAGACGGTAGTTGCCGATGGTCTGTCCCGCTTCCCGCAACGCGAGAATCTCGGCGTGCGCCGTGGGATCGTGGGCGCTGAGCGGCCGATTGCATCCCCGGCCGATGACGCGGCCGTCATAGACAATCACTGCCCCCACCGGCACCTCACCCAGGGCAAGGGCGCGATTGGCTTCGCGCAGCGCCTCTTCCATCCACAGTTCGTCGGAGTGGGACATGCGTGGGAAGAGTAAATGCAGCAACTAGCAACTAGCAACTAGCAACTGGCTGAGCTGTCAGCCATCAGCTCTCAGCCGTCAGCCAAGGCAAGAGCAACATTCCTTGGACACCGGCGTTTTGCGGTCTGGCAAGCTGTGAACATGCCTACAGCCATTTCGAAGCAGACCTAGGATGTGCGAGGTAGGGTTAACTGAAAGCTGATAGCTCGTCGCTATTGCCGCAGCATGATCCTCTCGACGCCCGTCGCCCGACCGGTTTCGGCGTCGCAGTCGATCAAAGTGGCGCACAGGCGCACGTCATCCGTGGCCGGCTCGAATCTCGACGGCATGTTCGTGAGGAAGCGCTGCAGGATCAGTTCTTTTTGAACACCGATGACGCCGTCATATGGTCCGGTCATACCGACGTCGGTTTGCACTGCTGTGCCGCCGGGCAGCACCTGCTCGTCAGCCGTGGGAACGTGAGTGTGCGTGCCCAGCACAGCGGTCACGCGACCTTCCAGATACCAGCCCAGCGAGATTTTCTCCGAAGTCGCCTCGGCGTGAATATCGACAAGAATCACTTTCGCCGTCATCTGTTTTACTAGTTCGTCCGCCAGACGAAATGGATCATCGTTGCTGGTCATGAAGACGCGGCCTTGCAGATTGATGACTGCGTACGGGACACCGCCGCGGGTGCGCCCCTGATACCAGCCAAATCCGGGTGAGCCCGCGGGATAGTTCGCCGGACGCAGCACGCGGCGCGCCAGCGACGCCTCATTGCCGTTGGCCGAGTTCATGTAGTCGATGATCTCGCGCTTGTCCCAGACGTGATTGCCGGTGGTGATGACGTCGATGCCCAGCTCGAACAACTCCTCGGCAATTTGCGGGGTAATGCCGAAGCCGCCGGCGGCGTTTTCGCCGTTAGCGATGGTGAGATCGACAGCATGCTGCTTCTGCAACTCGGGCAGCCGCTCATGAACGATGTTCCGGCCAGGCCGGCCGAAGATGTCTCCGACGAAGAGTATTCGCAAAGTACCGAGTTCCTTATGGCGCTAAATGTTCGATGGTAGCACGCGGGTACGTGATGATCGTGGTCAGTTCGCCAGTTCGGCGGTGCGCAGAAAATTGTAGCTGCCCGCCGGGTCCAGCTCGATGCCGTGCACGCGATTGGTGTGCACCAGCACATTGTTCAGATACCAGAGATTGATGTAGGGCAGGTCGGCGGCAACGATCTGCTGAATCTCATCGTAGATGACTTTGCGCTTTTGCCGATCGAGAGTGCTGCGCCCCTCGCGGATGAGTTCGTCGACGCGCGGGTTGGAGTAGAAGGTGCGATTGGCGCGCTTGGGAGCGAAGCTGGCGGTGTCGAAGACGTGTTCGTAAATGTCAGGGTCGAGGTTGCCGCCAACCCAGCGCAGCGAGTGAATCTGATAGGCGCCCTTGGTTACATCGGAGAAGAATGTCGCGAACTCAAAGGTACGGATGTCGAGGGCGATACCGACCTCGCGCAACTGCTGCTGCAAAACCGCCGCGAGCAGGCGGGTGGAGGCGTCGGTGGAGGTCTTCATCGTGATGTGGAAGCGGACGCCGTTGACCGCGCGATAGCCCGCCTCATCGAGAAGCTGGCGCGCTCGTTCGGGATCGTGGGGATAGCGCTGCACATCGCCGTCGTAGGCCCAGTGCTGCGGCGGAAGCACGCTGTAGGCCGGGCGCGCCTCGTCGCGCAACAGGTAATGAATGATGGGATCGACATTGATGGCGTACGCGATAGCGCGTCGCACCCGCACGTCCTTCAATGTGGGATCGCGCAGGTTCATGGCGAGATAGGCGTAGATTGTGCCGGGCGACTGCATCACGGTGAGATTGCGATCGCGTTCCAGCGCCACCACCGTGTCGGCGACGAGCGAGTTGATGGCAACGTCGGCGCTGCCCTTGCGCAACTCCAGCGCGCTGGTGGTGGCGTCGGGAATGACCTTGAATTCGACGCGCGCGAGCTTCGCCGGCGCGGCCCAGTAGTCGGGATTGTGTTCCAGGATGACGTTCTTGTCCTGTTGCGCGCTGACGAAGCGAAACGGACCCGAGCCGATGGGATGGCGGTTGAATGTGTCGCCGCTGCCGTAGGGCACGATGCCGATGGCGGCGTCGGAGAGGTTCCACAGCAGCGGCGCAAACGGCTGCTTCAAATGAAAGACGACAGTGTAATCGTCGGGCGCATCGACGCGGCTGACCAGCGCGTACGTGCTCGCCTTGGGACTGCGCAGCTTGCCGCTGAGCAGCGAGTCGAAGGTCCACTTGACGTCGCGCGCCGTCAGCGGCTGCCCGTTGTGGAAACGCACGCCGTGACGCAGATGAAAGATATAGGTCAGGGGATCGGGAATCTCCCAGCGCTCGGCCAGCCAAGGCTGCAAGTCGAAATGGTCGTCGCGGCGAACAAGCGAGTCGAAGAGCAGTTCGTCGATGCGTTCGGAGAAAGCGTCCACTCCCACGCGCGGGTCGAGGTTGGTGGGACTGCTCTCGATGACCATGACCAGTGTGTTGGGATCGGGTTTGCTGGAACAGGCAGCGAGGCAGAGGATCACCACAGAGGCACAGAGACACAGAGAAAATCGAAGTGGGCGATTCACCACGGAGGGCACGGAGAATAATTTGAATCTGTTCACCACAGAGGCACGGAGGCACCGAGGGAATCTGGAATTCAGATTTCGCGGGCGGGGACTATGGGGTTCGCGTACAAATGGATACGGCTTGTCGATCGTTTTTTCTTGTACTTCTTTTTTCTCTTCTCCTCGGTGCTTCTGCGTCTCTGTGGTGAATTGATTTTCTTTCTCCGTGTGCTTCGTATTCTCCGTGGTGAAATGGATCCTACGCATAGCTCACCTTGCCAAGGATCGCGGGCCGCTCGGCTCCGGTGGCGGAGGGAACGTTCGACGGCAGGCGCCGCCACGTCTGGTAGGCAAGCAGCGCGAAGGCCGTCGCTTCTTTCGCCTCGGAGGGAAGGCCGAAGTCGTCGCTGGTGCGCACGCGCATCTTCAGCGGCGCAAGGTCTTCGCGGATCATGCGCATGAGCGTGGCATTCTTCGTGCCGCCACCGGAGACGACGAACTCGCGGAAGCGCGCCGTTTCGTCTTCCAGCAACGGCAATACGAATTTGCGAACCGCGATGCCAATCGACCGGGACGTGAGCGCAGTTGCGGTTGCAACGATGTCGTTCTCGTCGGCACGCCGGCACAGGCGAAGAAACTCACGCACGAACTCGCGGCCGAACTGCTCGCGGCCGGCGGTCTTGGGCGGCTTCTGGCGGAAGAACAGATGGCGCAGAAGGTCGCGCAGCACGCGTTCGATGGGCTCGCCGCGCGCCGCCAGCCGTCCGTTGCGATCGAAGGGCTTGTGGAAGAGATGCTCGGTGACGGCGTCGATCACCATGTTGCCCGGACCGGTGTCGAAGGCGATGACCTGCTCGGGCTGGGCACGCGGAGGAATCGCCGTGAGGTTGCCGATGCCGCCGAGATTCTGCACGATGCGGCCGTAGCGGCGATGGCGGTAGAGAACGTAATCGAGGAAAGGAACCAGCGGCGCGCCCTTGCCGCCAGCCGCCATATCCGCGGGACGAAAATCGGAGACCACGGGCACGCCGATCTTCGCGGCGATTATGGCCGCTTCGCCGGTCTGCCAAGTGCAGGCAATGCGGCGCCCGAGGTACGGTCTCGCGCTTCCCTGGTGATAAATGGTCTGCCCGTGACAACCGACCAGCTCGCACTCCAGCCGCGCACGCCGTTGCGCGGTGCGAACGGCGCCGGCATAGAGTTCGCCGAGCGTGAAGTTTAGCCGCGAAAGATCGGCGACGCTGGCCGCACCCGCATTCATCGCCGCAAGAACCGCGCGGCGCACCTCGGCGGGATAGGGAAACTCGTAATGCGCAAGCAGCTCCAGGCGAGAGCGAAATCCGCGGCCCTGTATGCGCACGAGTGAGACATTGATGCCATCGGCCGAAGTGCCGCTCATCACGCCGGCGACGATCAAGTTTTAACCTCCGGAGCATTTTCCGCAATCGCCGGCTTAGCGGTTCGGAGAAAAAACAGATCCCTCGCGGGCTGAAGCCTGCTCGTGATGACAAAAAGAAGACCTGGGTAACGGCGCAGCCGAAGCTGCGCCCCTTCACTACTGCGTTGGATCACACCGGCGACGATCACCCCGCTACCTCGGGGGTGGAGATCGAGTGGGCGCGCACCTCTTCGCTGAACTCCCAGATCCTGCGAGTCAGCCGTTCCACCGTCTTCTGTGTGGGAGCGGGCGCCATGCGGGCCTTCAGTGCCTTCGACTTCTTCTTGACGGCGAGAACGCGTTGCGCTTTTTCCGCGATCAGCCGGGCGAATTTCTTGTCACTCTCGGCGCGCTTCAGCACCGCTTCGAAAGCGCGTCGCACAGTCTCTTCCTTCTGGCAGATCAGGAACATGTCGGCCCCGGCGCACAGCGTTTCGACCGCGGCCTCTTCAATAGGTGCGGCCGCCAGTACACCGCCCATATCGAGATCGTCGGTGATGATGAGCCCGCGATAGCCGATCTTCTTGCGCAGGATGCCGTTCATCCACTTCTTCGATAGCGAGGCGGGCGAGTTGTCGCCGGTGATCTGCGGGTAGGCCGCGTGCGCCACCATCACGAAGGGCAGGCGGTTGCACAACTCGCGATAGGGTCGCAAGTCGTCCTTCCACAAACGCTTCCAGGGCTTCTCAATTACAGGCAGATCGGTGTGCGAGTCCAGGCGGGCCGCCCCCAGCCCGGGGAAATGTTTGCCGCATCCCACAATGTCGGAGTCAACCAGGCCGCGGAGAAACGCGCGCGCATAGAGGATAGTTTGCCTTGGTTGCGCCGATACGGTGCGCGTGGTTAGAACACTCCTCGAGGCCGGAAATTGCAGATCGAGCACGGGAGCGAAATCGGTGTTGAAGCCCAGCGCGCGGACCTCCTCGCCAATCAGCCGGCCATGGCACCGGAAGAGCGCCCTCGATCCCGTCGCGGCGACCTCGGCCACCGATGGCGCCGGAGCAACTACGTCGCGCAGGCGATCGACGGTGCCACCTTCCATGTCGACGCATAAGAACAGCGGCGAGTTGCTGAGTTTTTGCGCCTGGCGCAGCAGTTCGTGCGTCTGCTCGGCGTGCTCGATGTTGCGCTTGAACAGGATGATGCCGGCGGGCGAGAGCGTGTCGAGCATGACCCGCAGGCGCGACGACATCTTAGTTCCTTCAAAGCCCATGATGAGCAGTTGGCCCACCTGACGGCGAAGTTCGAGACTGCGTTTGGAAGGCATGGGAATAGAAGAGTGTAACGCGAGCGAGAGGAATTCAAGTGGTAAGGGAGTGCTATTGATCGGCGACGGGACAAAGGGTGGCGCCAGCTTCTCTCCCACTCCTTCGTCAAAACCGGGCGAAAGAGCATGCCCCGAGCGGAGCCGAGGAGGTGCGCCCCGTTTCGGCACCCACGTCACCCGTCCCTTGGTCTTAGAACTATTGCCCCTCGAGCCGTTCCAAGCGACGCTCGTGGGAATCGACGATGCCGGCCAATTGGGTTACGGTTCCGGCTAAGGTGGACACACTGGACACCATCCGGTTCTGGCTTTGAACAAGTTGATCCTGGCTCTCGACGAGCCTGCCTAGGCTTTCGGTCAGTCGGGCTAGGCCTTCGGTCAGCCGCCCTATCTGCTCACCCAGCTGGGTCAGTTGCTGATTCACTTGCTGCTGTGCTTCCTGCAACTTGACAATGTCGCCATACAGCCGTCCCAGTGCCGCCCAGACTTCTTCAAAGTTTTGGAATGCCACGGTTCTGCCTTTTGGAGGGGGTTCTAAATGGAAGATAACGCAGTTCACGTGGCCTGTCTATGTCAAGGAACAGACTTTCCTTTTAAAGATGCCAAAAAGCGAACCACACAGCTAGGCGCCTGCCTCGGGGTACGCTCTACTCCATCTGCTTCCTTAGTTCGTGCAGCAGGTTCAGCGCCTCCAGCGGGCTAAGGCGGTTGAGGTCGGTTTCTTTCAGTCGATCCACGATCTTTTGCGACAGCGGGGTAAAGATAGTGAGCTGCAGGGGCGCCGGCTCGCGGGCTTCGTCGGGCGCCAGATGTTTGACCGCGCTGCGCTCGGCGTCCTCGTGCTCGGCCAGAACTTCGCGGGCACGATGAATCACGTCGCTGGGCAATCCAGCCAACTTGGCGACTTCGATGCCGTAGCTCTTGTCGGCCGCCCCCTCTTCTACTTTGCGCAGGAAAACAATTCCGCCGCCACTCTCCTTCACTCCAACATGAAAGTTCTTCACGCCGCTCAGCCGGTCGGCCAGCTCGGTGAGCTCGTGGTAGTGGGTGGCGAAGAGCGTCTTGGCGCGAGTGTTAGCGTGGATATATTCGATGGCGGCCCAGGCGATGGCCAGCCCGTCATAGGTTGCGGTGCCGCGGCCCACCTCGTCGAGCAGGATCAGGGAGCGCGGCGTCGCGGTGTTAAGGATCGCCGCAGTCTCTGTCATCTCCACCATAAAAGTGGAGCGACCGCGCGCGAGATTGTCGGCGGCGCCGATGCGGGTGAAGATGCGATCCACCAGCCCGAGCCTCGCCGAACGCGCCGGGACGAACGATCCCATCTGTGCCATCAGCACGATGAGCGCAGCCTGGCGTAGGTACGTCGACTTGCCGCCCATGTTGGGACCGGTGATCAGGAGGATGGAGTGCGTGGTCGCGTTGAGATAGAGATCGTTAGGCACGAAGCGGTCGGCGACACCGGCAATCTCCATCTGCTCGATGACGGGATGGCGGCCGTCGACAATTTCTATGTCCTGATTCTCTTCCAGCTTTGGCCGGCAATAGTTGCGATTAGCTGCAACTGTGGCGAAGTT
>JBARGS010000159.1:0-21328 GCA_049798495.1 Candidatus Korobacteraceae bacterium
ACCTCTTCCTGTTACTCAACTCCTCGCTTTTCTATCGACTAACCACCGCCTTACCTCTTCGCTTCGAACACCAAGTTAAACGGCGTCTCCGCCGCCCGCCGGAAATGGTGGAAGCCGCCGGACTTCACTACTTCTCCGATGCGCTTCTCGCCGGCCTGCGCGCCCAGGGCGAGCCCGACCTCCTGCGACAACGACGCTGGCGTGCATATCATCGTCGAGGCTGCATAGAAAATTCGGCCGATGGGATGCAGATTGCCTTCGACGGTATCTTCCGCGCGCGGCTCAACGATCATCCAGATCCCGCCCGGCTTCAACGAGCGAAAAACATGCCGCGCCGCGCCGACGGGATCGCCCATGTCGTGCAGGCAATCGAAGAAGGTGACTAAATCGTAGTCGCTGCCGGGATAGGCCTTTGCCGAAGCGACTTCGAAGACCACGCGATTTCCCAGACTCGCCTGCTCCGCCAGCGTACGCGCCCGCTCAATCGATCCGGAATGATAGTCGAAGCCAGTAAAGCTGGAGTTGGGATAAGCGCGCGCCATGATGATGGTGGAAGCGCCATGTCCGCAGCCGACGTCGGCAACCTTCGCGCCCTTTTTCAGCTTCTCTTCCATGCCTTCCAGCGACGGAATCCATGACGAGATCAGGTTCGCGTTATAGCCGGGCCGGAAGAATTTCTCCGTCCCCTCGAAGAGCCAATGATGATGCTCGTGCCAGCCCACGCCTTCGCCGGTCTGGAATCCCTGCATCAGCCGCTCCACATCGTGCGCCACCGAAACTGCGGCCAGAAAGAATCCCGGAATGTATGCCGGACTGTCATCCTTGGCCAGCGCAAAGGCCTGCTCAGGACTGAGCCAGTACTTTCCCGCCGCCGCGTCGTAGTTCACATATCCGCCGGCCGCCTGCGCATTCAGCCACTCGCGCACGTAGCGCTCGGCGGTTTTGGTGCGCACGGCCAACTCCGCCGAGCTCATCCTTTCCCCGCTGCCCATGGCCTTGTACAGGCCCAGTTGCTCGCCAATGGCGATCAGCGACGCATTCATCGCCGCGCCCATATCGCCGACAGCCTTCATCATGAACTCGTTCAGCTTTTCTTCGTTGAGTGGAGGCTGTTCCGGAACGGGTTGTGTCGGTTGCGTTGCCATGCTTACACGCTCCTTGAGAAGAGAGATGATGACTGCCAGCGACGAAGCGGTGAAGCTAGTCTAAGGAAGCGCCCCAGAAGATTGTTGGGATGATACACCCGGTTGCTGAGCGAGGCAGGGCGAAAATGAGGGCACTCAAGTGCGGGATGACGCGGAACCTGGAGTGGCAGAGACCTATGGCACGACCAGGCAGTCAGCTTGGACGCAGGTGAGGCGCCTGGCGGAATTGCAGCATCATTTCGAGGCGGTTCGGTCGGACAGCAGAATGCCGTTGCTCGCGTAACAGTCGCTTGGCACTTCGACAAACGCGATGGTCAGCTTTTCAGCGTTGACATTCAGTTCTTCGCACATTACATCGGTAATGCGCTTGGCGGCGCGACGCTTCTGTTCGATAGTGCGGCCGGTAAGCATAGTGATCTGCACATGTGGCATGGAATGCTCCGATGCAACGTTTCACAGCAGAGGCAGGAGCCGAGAACATGACTTCCGAAACTCCGTGCCTCTGAAGTGAATGATTTCGTCAGTGAATGATTTCTGTCTGGGGGCTTACTTTGCCAAATCGTACCCAGCGAAGAAGTAGCTGATCTCGAAGCGCGCCGTATCCTCGGCATCAGAGCCGTGCACGGCATTCTTCTCGATGCTGGAAGCCCACTTCTTGCGGATCGTGCCTTCGTCGGCCTTCGCCGGATCGGTGGCGCCCATCAGCTTGCGGTAATCGGCGATGGCATCTTCTCTCTCCAGCGCCATGACGATGACCGGCCCGCTCGACATGAAGTTCGTCAATGATTCGAAGAATGGACGATGCACGTGAACCGCGTAAAAGCCTTCGGCCTGCGCCTTGTCGATGTGCAGCATCTTCATGCCGATGATGCGAAAGTTGTTTTTTAGCAGTGTGTCGATGATGTCGCCCGCCGCACCGCGTTCGACCGCGTCCGGCTTAATGATGGAAAGAGTGCGTTGCAAAGTTTTCATGCGTGGATGAGTTCCTTCTTGTTGTTGTGAATGTCATCCCGACCGAGTGGCTTCAGCCACGAGCGGAGGGATCTGCGGTTCGCCACTCAGGGAGATGTCCCTTGGTGGACAACTAACCTACGACAAAACCTAACGTCCTTACGGGACTCGGATTCTTTATTGGTCCCACCCAGCGCTGAAGCGCTGGGCTAAGTTATGTCCCCCCTACGGGGCTGGATATTCGCAACGCAAAAATCGAATCCGCATAAACAGGCCTGCCCGGAAACGCAAGAAATGGCGGAGCGCTCTTGTCGCTGAGTACTTGAACCGGCGAGCAACGGTAACCGGCGCACCCTTGCTAAGAGCTAACGGCTAAAAGCTAATAGCCCGGTTTAGCTGACGGCTGACAGCTGACGGCTGACAGCTGACGGCTGACAGCTGCCTCATCGATTCATCACCGCTGACTGCGCCTTCACCAGCGTCTCGCCAATCTCCGCCGGCGACTTCGCCACGTGTATCCCCGCCGCTTCCATCGCCTTGATCTTTTCCGCCGCGGTTCCCTTCCCGCCGGAGATGATGGCGCCCGCGTGCCCCATGCGGCGTCCTGGAGGCGCAGTCTGTCCGGCGATGAAGCCGACCACCGGCTTGCGCACGTTCTGCTTGATGAACTCGGCCGCCGTCTCCTCGGCGCTGCCTCCGATCTCGCCGATCATGATGATCGCTTCCGTCTCGGGATCGTCGTTGAACAGGCGGATCGCATCAACGAAGTTGGTGCCGATGATCGGATCGCCGCCGATGCCGATCGCCGTCGATTGCCCGATGCCGCGTGTCGTCAGCTGATACACCGCCTCATACGTCAGCGTGCCCGAGCGCGAGACAATCCCAACGTTGCCTTCCTTATGTATGTGTGCCGGCATGATGCCGATCTTGCACCTGCCGGGCGAGATGATTCCTGGGCAGTTCGGCCCGATCAGCCGCGAGTTCTTCGTTTTGAGAAACTCCCACGCGTTAATCATGTCTTTCGCGGGAATGCCTTCCGTGATGCAGACAATCAGCGGTACGCCCGCATCTGCCGATTCCATGATGGCATCAGCCGCGCCCGGCGGCGGAACGAAGATCACGGTGGCATTGGCGCCGGTTTTTTCGACCGCCTCGCGCACCGTGTTGAAGATCGGCCAGCCTTCGTGCGTGCTGCCGCCCTTACCGGGCGTCACTCCACCCACAACATTGGTTCCGTAGGCGGAGGCATTTTTGGCATGGAAGGTCCCCTCGCGCCCCGTCAGTCCCTGCACCAGCAATCGCGTCGACTTATCAACCAGGATGCTCATAACTTCTGCCATTCCCCTTCCGAACTTCCTGAACACGTGACTTCGACAACAGTACCGTTGCATACGCCACTGCATTCCTGTTCGAAGCACGTCGTTTTGACGCTGTTCTCACAAGCGAGTTCCAGGCATGTGAGGACCCAGAATTCGTCTCCCAAGGTCGATGTCATCGGCGTCGGCTTGTGCGTGGGTTTATCGAAAGTAATTGTCGTTGTTGCCATCATCGTCCCTTCGCGGCGGCGACAACCTTCTCGGCCGCGTCCTTCATGGTCTCTGCCACAATGAATTTCAGTCCGCTGTCCTTCAGGATCTCGCGGCCCTTCTCGACGTTGGTCCCTTCCAGCCGCAGCACCACCGGCAACTGGATGTTGGTCTTGCGCGCCGCGCTGACGATTCCGTTGGCCAGCGTATCCACCCGCAGGATGCCGCCAAAGATGTTGATGAGCACCGCCTTCACGTTCTTATCGCTCAGGAGGATTTCGAAGGCGTGCGTCACCTGCTCTTCGTTGGCGCCGCCGCCGACGTCGAGAAAGTTGGCGGGCATGCCGCCGGCATACTGGATGATGTCCATGGTCGCCATCGCCAGTCCGGCGCCGTTCACCATGCAGCCCACGTTGCCGTCGAGCTTGATGTAGTTCAGGTTGTATTCGCTAGCCTCAACCTCCAGCGGATCCTCCTCGCTGATGTCGCGCAGTTCGACAATCTCGGGATGGCGGTAAAGCGAGTTATCGTCGAAATTCATCTTGGCATCAAGCGCGAATAGCCGGCCATCCGTAGTTGTGATGAAGGGATTGATCTCGACCAGCGACGCGTCGGTATCTTCCGCCGCCCGCGCCAGTGTCGTCATGAACTTCACCGCGCCTGGGATGTATCTGGCTTCCAGCCCCAGGCGGAAAGCAATCTCACGCGCCTGGAACGGCCTTAGCCCGAAGCCGGGCACGATGTGCTCTTTGATGATGGCGTTGGGATCTTTGGCGGCGACTTCTTCGATCTCCATCCCCCCCGCGGCCGACGCCATGAAGACGTTACGTCCGTTCGCGCGGTCCAGCACCATGCCGAGATAAAGTTCGCGCGCGATGGGCAATGTCTCTTCGACCAGCAACCGCTGCACCGTCTTGCCTTGCGGCCCAGTCTGGTGCGTCACCAGATTCATGCCGAGCATCCTGGTCGCCAGCTCCCCGGCTTCCTGCGGCGACTTCGCAATCTTCACGCCGCCGCCCTTGCCGCGGCCTCCAGCGTGAATCTGCGCTTTGACGACAACACCGGTGGCGCCATCGGCGAACAGCGCCTGGGCCACTTCCAGCGCTTGCTCGCGGTTCTCCACCATCTGACCGCGCGGCACTGCCACTCCATACTTCGAGAGGATGGCCTTTCCCTGATACTCATGTATTTTCATGTTGGTTATGACGACCAAGCCCGCCCTAGCCAACCGATTGGTGTAAAGCAGGTCCCTCGACTCCGCTTCGCTCCACTCGGGATGACAGAACGGGTCACCCGGAAAAAGGGGCCCTGTTGCGCGGGATTCGTCTGCTCCTTACAAGGATGGCGTAACAGTAGGAAACTTGTGATTGTATAAGACCAGACGCAGTCGAGGCTAGTGCAGTTGCGCACTGCCCACAATGCGGCGACACCGATAAGCTGCTGGATCGAACGCTGCTAATGGCAGACCCTGCGCTGGATGATCCTTCGAATGCCAGGGTCAGTCACTTCCCGGTCGCCTCTTGAACGAAGCTCCCGGCGGCTCGGCTCCGTCCTCCCAGGGCTTTCTCCTGCTGGGGCCCGTAGCCTCGCCCATCTGCTTCATTCTTGCCGCATCCTGCCGGGCCTTTTCAGCTTCTTTCAGCGGATCAACTTTCTTCTTCATGCACCCACTCTACGCCGATTCCGTTGTTCGAGCTGCACTCTTGATCCTGTTGGGTTTGCCCGCAGGGAGAAACGCGATCGTGCAATGGCAGGGTGGCAACGGCTGAACCTTTCTTCGTCCCAGCTAAATCTCATCCGCAGGAGAAATTCAGACTATGGAGTTAGGACTGAAGGACAAAGTAGTTCTCGTCACGGGCGCCAGCAAGGGCATCGGCAAAGCCGTCGCGGCCGCCTTCGCGACCGAAGGATCGAAGGTCGCCATCAACGCGCGCGGGAAGGACGAGCTGCAGCAATCTGCCGAGGAAATTGCCCAGACCACCGGCGCACAGGTCGTCGCTGTTGCCGCCGACGTTACCAGGGCGGACGAGGTAGTCCGCATGGTCGACGAGACTGCGAAGCGGTTCGGAACGATTCATGTGCTGGTGAACAACGCGGGAGGGGTGGGCGCCTTTGCGCCGTTTCAGAACCTCACCGACAACGACTGGCTCGAAATTCTGAACCTCAACTTGATGTCGGCGGTGCGCGCCAGCCGCGCGGTCCTACCTTACATGCAGCGGCAGAAGTGGGGCCGCATCATCAACATCTCCAGCGAGTCGGGAAGCCAACCCGACGCTTTCATGCCGCATTACAACGCTTCCAAGGCGGCCATGAACAATCTCACCAAGAGTCTCTCCAAAGCTTTTGCCGCCGATGGAATCCTGGTCAATACGGTCTCTCCAGCATTCATCATGACGCCGCTCGTGGCGGACATGTTGCAGAAGATGGCGAAAGAGCAGGGGAAGACTGCAGAGGAAGTCGCGACGCAGTTCCTGGCACAGAACCGTCCGCACATCGAACTGAAGCGACCTGGAGAAAGTGAAGAAGTCGCCTCCGCCGTGGTCTATTTGGCGTCGGAACAGGCTTCGTTTATTACGGGCACGAACTTGCGCGTGGATGGCGGCTCAGTGGCAAGTGTGTAGGTCGAGAGGGATTCGGGTTGCGATGCCAGCCGGTCAACGGCGAACTCGGCGGGGCGACGCTGAGCCCTTTCCGTTTGCGCCATTGTGTTTGCTGGAGCGGTGTCCGTTCGCCGCCCCTTGCAGAACCAGCTGACACACAGCCTTTACATAACTCTCGCTAAGTTCATCATGGCGGATGAGGAAGCGCATGTACATCGCGCCGTAAAGAATGTCGAGCACCAGGTCGAGATCCAGGTCTTTGGGCAGTTCGCCACGTTCGATTCCGCGCCGTAGCGTCTGATACGCCTCCTGCCGCCGCGGGCGCAGAAAGCGGGCGCGAAAGGCTTCGATCAGCTCCGCATCCGATTGCCCGCCGGCGATGACCGCTGCCACAATGCAACCCCGCGGTGAGCGCAAAACACCTAACCATTGATTCATCTGCAAGCTCACGTCTTTGTAGACCGAGCCGCAGTCAGGAAAATGAAGTTCTCCCTCGGTGGTGGACGCGAAGGCGTCTACCACCAAAGCGCCTTTGCTCGGCCACCAGCGATAAACCGTGGCCTTCCCCACGCCCGCATCGGCGGCGATGGCCTCGATGGAAAGCTGCGCAAAGCCCTTCTTGCGCAGAAGCCGTAGTGTACTGCGCAAAATGGCTTGCCGCGATTGTTCGCAACGGGGACGGCCGGGGGGGCGTTTGGCGCTCACTTTCTGTTGGCCGGACTGCATTTGTCGAGAAGAAGTCATTTCCTACTTGGGCCGGGGAAGGTCATATTGAATTCAATACGTATCGTATCGTATCATAAGCGAAGCACGTTACAGATGATTACCTGCGACTCATGTTGTGCTTCTTCCACCTGGAGATGTGCCTGATCGATGTGGATTGTTGCTCTCGCGCTTCGGCGCCCTTATACGTTTGTCGTGATGGCGCTGGTCATCATTCTGCTGATGCCTCTGGTCGTTCTGCGCACTCCCATTGACATCTTTCCCGACATCAGCATTCCCGTCATCAGCGTGGTGTGGAACTTTACCGGCTTCGCCCCCAGCGACATGGCCGACCGCATCATCACCAACTCCGAGCGCGGCATGACCGTCACGGTCAACAACATCGAGCACATCGAATCGCAATCGGTAGCCGGGGTCGGCGTCATCAAGATCTTCTTTCAGCCCGATGCCAACATCCAGACGGCGCTGGCGCAAGTGACTGCTATTGTGCAGACCACGGTGCGCGCCTTGCCGGCGGGCACCACTCCGCCGCTGGTTATCACCTATACGGCGTCCTCCACGCCCATCGTGCAACTCGGCATCAGCAGCCAGACCTTGCCCGATCAGGTGCTGTTCGACCTCGGCCAAAACTTCCTGCGCAACCAATTAGCGACCGTGCAGGGCGCGGCCACCCCCTATCCCTATGGCGGCAAAATACGCCAGGTGCAGGTCGATCTCGACATGCCACAGCTTGAGCAACACGGCCTGTCCCCGAGCGACATCGTCAACGCCATTAACAGCCAGAATGTCATCACTCCCTCGGGGACCGCCAAGATCGGCTTGTTGGAATACCAGGTGGAGATGAACAGCGCGCCCAAGAGCATCGCCGACCTGAACGATCTTCCGGTGAAGACGGTGAACGGGTCGACCATCTACATGCGCGACGTGGCCCACGTGCGCGATGGCTTCGCTCCGCAGACCAACATCGTCCGCCAGGACGGGGTGCATGGCGTCCTGATGTCGATGTACAAGGTTGGCAAGGGCTCCACGCTGACCATTGTCAAAGCAGTAAAGGGCGTCGTGCCCATCGCGCTGCAGTCCCTGCCACAGGGAGTTACCGTTAAGCCGCTGTTTGACCAGTCGCTGTTCGTGCGCGCCTCCATCAACGGAGTATTGCGCGAGGCGCTGATTGCGGCGGCTCTGACCGCCGTAATGATTCTGGTGTTCCTCGGCGACTGGCGCCCGACCATCGTCATCTCGATTTCCATTCCGCTGTCCATCTTCGTTTCCGTGCTGTTGCTCAGCGCACTGGGCGAGACGATCAACATCATGACGCTCGGAGGCTTGGCATTGGCCGTCGGCATTCTGGTCGACGACGCCACGGTCGAAATCGAGAACATCGAGCGCAACCTTGCCCAAGGCAAGGAGATGAAGCAGGCCATTCTCGACGGCGCGTCGCAGATTGCGGTGCCAGCCTTTGTTTCTACTCTGTCGATCTGCATCGTGTTCGTACCGATGTTCTTCCTGACGGGCGTAGCCAGGTTTCTGTTTGTGCCACTTGCGGAAGCCGTGGTTTTCGCCATGCTCGCCTCCTACTTCCTGTCACGAACCTTGATTCCGACCCTGGTGATGTACATCATGCGCGGCCATGAGCATCGCGAGGAAGGAGCCAAGACTTTCTTTGGCCGCTATCAGCGCCGCTTTGAGAGCGGCTTCGACAAGTTCCGCAACGGCTATTACCAGCTGCTGGAGACCACGCTGGAGCATCGCAAGGTGTTTGCAATTTGCTTTATCGCCTTCTGCGTCCTGTCCATGTTTCTGGTGTTCTTGCTGGGAGAGGACTTCTTCCCCAGCGTCGATGCCGGACAGATGCGGCTTCATGTTCGCGGTCGCGCGGGGCTTCGGGTGGAGGAGACGGCACGGCTGTGCGACGAAGTCGAAAGCTATCTCCGGCTGCAGATCCCGAAAAACGAACTCGTTACCATCCTCGATAACATCGGCCTGCCGAACTCCGGCATCAATTTGTCCTACAGCAACTCCGGCGTGATCGGCACCAGCGACGCTGAGATCCTCGTCGGCTTGAACCAGGAGCACCATCACCCCACGGCGGACTACATCCGCAAGCTGCGCGAGGGTTTGCCTCGGGAATTTCCCGGTGTCGAGTTCTTCTTCCAGCCCGCCGACATCGTCAGCCAGATCCTGAACTTTGGCTTGCCCGCGCCTATCGACATTCAACTCACCGGCGCCGACATGATGGGCAATTACATGATCGCGCAGCGCGTCGCCAACCGCGTCCGGGAAGTTCCCGGCACCGCCGACGTCCACGTGCAGCAGTTGCTCGACTTGCCGACACTACACCTGGACATCGAACGCAACCGCGTCACCCAGGTGGGCATGAACGCCCGCGATGTGGCGCAGAGCGTGCTCGTCTCGCTCAGCGGCAGCTTCCAGACAGCGCCGAATTTCTGGCTGAATCCAGCCAACGGCGTCAGCTACCAGGTCGCGGTGCAGTCGCCGCAATATCGCGTGACTTCGCTCCAGGACCTGATGAACACGCCGGTCAACGATCCCGGCGTTCCAAATTCCCAGCTCCTCAGCAACCTTGTGCAACTGACGCCGATGACGCGACCGGCGGTGGTCTCGCATTACAACGTGTTGCCCGTCATTGACGTCTATGCCAGCACGCAGGACCGCGATCTGGGCGGCGTCGCCCGCGACATTAACAAGGTGCTGGGGCCCTTCCGGCAGCATCTGCCGCGTGGCACGCAGCTTATCGTTCGCGGCCAGGTGGTGACCATGACAAGCTCCTTCGTCGGCTTGGGCGTAGGGCTGCTGGCCGCCATTGCCCTGGTGTACTTCCTCATCGTGGTGAACTTTCAGTCCTGGCTCGATCCCTTCATCATCATCACGGCATTGCCGGGTGCACTGGCCGGCATTTGCTGGATTCTGCTGCTTACCCGTACCACCCTTAACGTGCCGTCGCTGACCGGCGCGGTGATGTGCATGGGCGTGGCCACGGCGAATTCGATCCTGATGATCTCGTTCGCCCGCGACCGCATGCGAGCCGGAATTCCCGCAGCCCAGGCTGCTCTCGAAGCCGGCTACACGCGCATTCGTCCCGTGCTGATGACCGCGTTGGCGATGATCATCGGCATGCTTCCGATGTCGCTGGGCTTGGGCGAAGGCGGCGAGCAGAATGCTCCCCTGGGCCGCGCCGTGATTGGTGGATTACTGTTCGCGACCGTCGCTACCTTGTTCTTCGTGCCCACGGTTTTTGCCATGATTCACGGACGTCGTGAATCCAGGGAGGCAGCACGGGAGTCATAAGGGATTTGGAGATTCATACGACAAACATGGAAGCACAGCACAATACCGCCGACGACCGAGAGACATCGGAACGAACGCAACCGGCCAACGGCAACGATCCCCACTCCCGCGAGGAACACGCCGAGGGTGCGGAGCATGGCGATGCAAGTGGCGATGGCCACCGCGTTGCGGAGATCACGCCTCCGCCTAAGCTGGCTCCCGCGGCGCCGCGCAAAGCCCTGTTGTTCATTGGCGTAATACTGCTGGTGCTGGCCGCTGCGGGTGTCCTCGCAATGGTTCTGCGCATTCACGACGGCCATGTGCTGGCGGACGAGACCGCCACCAACGCCGTTCCCACGGTCGCCGTGGTTCATCCCATAGCGGAGAAGCCCGACGAAGAACTGGTGCTGCCCGGCACCTTGCAGGCTTATGTGGAATCGCCAATCTACGCCCGCACCAACGGCTACCTGCTGCGCTGGTACAAAGACATCGGCACGCACGTCAAGAAAGGTGACCTGCTGGCGGATATCGACACCCCGGAAGTCGATCAGGAGCTGATGCAGGCGCGGGCGGCCCGGCAGCAGGTCACGGCGGCGATGGATTTGGCCAAGATCAATGCGGACCGCTACCAATCGCTGCGCAAGACCGATTCTGTGTCGCAAGAGGAAGCCGACACGCAGAGCAGCGGCTATCAGCAGGCGATCGCCAATCTTGCCGCCGCCGATGCCAACGTCAAGCGACTGGAAGACCTGGAGGGATTCAAGCATGTATACGCGCCCTTTGACGGCGTGATCACGCGCCGTAACGTCGATCCGGGCGCGCTGATTAACTCCGGCGCCGGCGGCACCTCCGGTCCTCGCGAGCTCTTCGACATCGCCCGCACCGATCCCTTGCGCGTCTACGTTTCGGTGCCGCAGGCCTACGCTCCGGCCATTTACGTCGGTTTGGATGCCGTCACCACGCTGCAGGAGTTTCCCGGACAGAAGTTCAATGCTACGGTCACGCGCACAGCCGACGCCATCGACACCACGACCCGCACCTTGCTGACGGAAGTCGACGTTCCCAATCCGAACAGCAAACTCCTGCCCGGCTCCTTCGGCGAAATTCACTTCAAGCCCAAGATCAATGCGCAGAAGGTGACGGTCCCGGTGAACGCCATGCTGTTCCGCCAGGAAGGAGCGCAGGTCGCCGTCGTCGGCAGCGATGGCAAGGTGGAGTTGCGGCGAATCAGCATCGGACGCGACTACGGAAACTCGCTTGAAGTTTTGGGCGGCGTCGACGTAAGCGATCGCGTCATCATCAATCCCGCCGATTCCATTGAAAATGGTCAGAAGGTAAACGTCGCACCCGAACAGCAGCAACAGAAAGGTCAGCAGTCGTGAAGCGCTTGAGTTTAGCGGCTGCGGCTCTCGTGGTTGCAGTGCTTGCCGGATGCACCGTGGGGCCGAACTACAAGCGTCCTCCGGTGCAGGCTCCCACAGCCTACAAGATGCAGGATCCCTGGCGTGTAGCCGCTCCCAAGGACTCGGTCCCCAAAGGCGCATGGTGGGAAGTCTTCAACGACGTCGAGCTTAACGAGTACGAGCAGCAACTGCTCAACGCCAATCAATCGCTGCTGGCTGCGAAAGACCGCTTAGAGGAAGCGCGCTCGCTGGCGCGTGTCACCTCCGCTGGATTTTTCCCGCAAGCCACGGTCGATCCCAACGGTTCCCGCAATCGCTATTCGGCGAATCGCCCGGAAGTCATCACCATCGGCAATCGGCCGCTGACCCAGAGCACCTACGAGATTCCTTTCTTCATCAATTATGAGCCCGACCTGTTCGGCAAAGTCCGGCGCAACCTGCAGGCGTCGAATGCTAATCTGCAATCGACTGCCGCCGACATGTACAACACCAACCTGGTGCTGACGGCAGAGCTTGCCGCCGACTATTTCAGCTTGCGCGAGCTCGACGCAGAAACTCAAGTGGTGCAGGAATCGGTCGCCATTCAGCAAAAAGGATTGCAGCTTGTCGAGAACCGTCACTCCGGCGGCGTCGCATCGGGCCTCGACCTGGCGCAACAGCAGACCCTGCTCGATTCCACGGTCACGCAGCTCTACCTGGTCAAGCAACAGCGCCAGCAGTTCGAACATGCCATTGCCGTGCTGACGGGGAATCCCGCGTCGACCTTCAGCGTGCCGGCGCGCCCGCTCAACGCCGCGCCGCCACCGATTCCCCTCGGCGTTCCTTCCGACCTGTTGGAGCGTCGCCCCGATATCGCCGCTGCCGAGCGCCAGATGGCGTATGAGAACGCACTGGTGGGCGTTGCGACCGCTGCCTTCTATCCGCAGCTCACTCTCTCCGGCACGGGCGGATACCAGAGCACCAGCATCACAAGCCTCCTCACTGGGCCGAGCGCGATCTGGTCGCTGGGCGGAGATCTGCTGGAGCCGGTCATCAACGGCGGACGCAACCGCGCCAATCTCGCCTACACAAAGCACACCTACGACGAGTCGGTGGCAAACTATCGCGAGTCGGTGCTGGTGGCCTTCCAGCAAGTCGAAGACGGGCTGTCGAACATCGACGAACTTTCGCAGGCCGTCGCCAAGCAGAATGCCGCCGTCGAGGATGCCCGGCGCGCCTTGGAAATTTCAAACAACCGCTATGTAGGCGGCGTGACCACCTATCTCGATGTGATTACCGCGCAGTCCGCTCTGCTCACCAATCAGCGGCTGGCGACACAGCTTCTCGGACAGGACATGGTCGCGGAGGTTTACCTGGTGAAAGCTCTGGGCGGGAGTTGGGATGCCTCGCAAATCCAGAACGAGCAAGTGCATCCCAAGGCGATTCAGGCGATACAGCAATAGCAACTAGCAACTAGCAACTAGCAACTAGCAACTAGCAAGGCGGAATCGGAATGCACTGCATTGTCAAACGGAATCTTATCCGACCCACGCTTCGCGAGCAGTCCCTTGAGCCGCGGCTGTGTCTCACATTCGCTCAACGCCAATTGCTAGTTGCTAATTGCTAGTTGCTGCCTTTAGAACTTCACCGCCACCGGCTCCCGCTGGGTGGGCTCGGTGATGTCGAAGAACTGGCGCGGCTCGATGTGGAACATGCCCGCGACAACGTTCGTAGGGAAGGTTTGGATCTTCGTATTCAGGTCGCGCACCACGGCATTGTAATAACGCCGCGCGTTCTGGATGGTGTCTTCCAATCCCGACAGCGCTCCCTGCAAAGACTGGAACTGCTCTGAGGCGCGCAACTGCGGATAGGCCTCGGCTACCGCTAGCAATCCCCGCAAGGCATACGTTAATTGTCCTTCCGCCTCGCTCTTCTCCGCCGGCGTTGTCGCCGCCATGGCCGTCGTTCGATACTTCGCGATGTTCTCAAAGGTGCCCTTCTCATGCGCGGCGTAGCCCTTCACCGTTTCCACCAGGTTGGGGATCAGATCGTATCGCCGCTTCAACTGCACGTCGATGTCGGCCCATGCGTTTTGCGCCCGCACTCTCAGCTGCACCAGGCTGTTGTAAATACCGATGAGGGCGAATGCGATGATCGCCAGTATGGCAATAACGACAATGAGACCAATCACGGGCTGTCCTCCAGCGGTTCCAAGCTATGAGCGGAAGCTATCATACCCCGGAAACACGGGCAATCGCGCTGCTTGCCGGTGGAGCAGGCTAGGTCCGTTCGCTGCCAATACCAGTCAAGCGCTCGACCAGGTAGTCGCGATAGAAGGTCTTGGGGTTGAAACTGGGCAGGTCGGCAGCGTTCATCAGGAAGTTGTGGCTGGCCGCGACATGATCGTACTGTATATGCCAGCCTCGCGACTCGCGCTCGCCCGAGTTCCAGCGCGGCTGGCGGTCGGCAAGAATCTTCCGTATCCCGTGCTCCTGCGATCGCACCGGATAATGCCGCAGCAGGAACTTATAGGGATAAACTCTGCGTCCGGCAAACTCCGCCTCGTGTCCGCCCGATTCCGCCAAATGCACTGGTTGGCTCTGGCGCTTCCAGGCCTTAATCTGCAGGAAGTGCCCCGGCCGTTTGCCGAACTCAAAGCTGCGATACGACGGGATCACCGCCGGATCTTCAATCCCGTTTTTCGTCGGATGGAAGATCATGCAGGTGTGATCGACAGCGTTGAAGCCTTCGCGGTCCACCCGGAACAGCGCGTCGCGCAATCGCACCTGGGGCCACGGGGACTCCCTGATCTCGTCCGCATCGTAGTGAATGCACCAGTCGGCATCGGTCGCGTGACTCAACTGCTCCAAGTGCGTCAGCAACGCATGCCAATCGTAGCTGGCAGAGGGGCCATCAGCCGGATACTTCGTGATCCGCGAAACACCGCGGCCGAGAAAAGCGGCGGCGCGTTCTACCGTGCGGTCAGTCGACCAATTGTCGACCAGGTGGACCTCGACGCCCTGCGAGGTGACGTGCCGCAGAACCGGCTCGATGATGTCCTCCTCGTTGTAGACACACATGAAGGCCACAACGCGAAAGTTGGGCGGCGCGGACAGCCACTCCTCGTTTCCCTTTTGCCGCAACACCAAAATCGAGGTGCGCTTGGCCCAGTCGCGATTGTTGTTGACGGTGAGGCCGGCGAACTCCACATTCAGGCCCGCACCGCGTAGCAGCCGCTCCAACTCCGGCAACGACCACTCGCGGATGTGATGGACGTTGCCGGGAGGACCGGGGTCCTCGATCCCGCGCACAAGGTCGCGCTCTGGCGTGGTAACGATGGCGATCCGCGCATCATCCAGCAAGTCCTGCAACGTGGCGAGCAGGGGAACGGGATCGATCAGGTGCTCGATAATGTCGGAGCACACCACCAACGATTCTCGTACCAGTTCACGATCCTCGATGCGCAGCACCTGCTCCGCGAAATTGTGCTCCATCGCAATGGCGCTAGGGTGCGCCTCACGAAATCGGCGCACATTTTCTCCAAAGTCTACTCCCACGATGCGGAAGTCCGAGGCCAGTTCTGTCAGTTTATTGCCCGCGCCGCAGCCGAGATCGATGATGTTCCGGCAGCCGAAACGTTTCGCGAGAAATCCGGCGAACCGATACACGTCCGGTTGATGGACGATGGAATCCGTTGCGGTGAGGATATCGTCGAAATAGGCAGGCTCTTCTCTGGCAAGGTATCCGGGTTTGATGCAATAGCCGGATTGCCGCAGGCGCTCAAAGGTGGGATCCACAGTTGGCAAAGTATACATCGTTAAGAAATGATCGAGAGTCGAGTCAGCAGGTGGCGAACGCTGAAAGACGAATTGCGGCCCGTACCTGGGCAGGCCTCGTCGACGGCACCCGCAACGCCGGCTATCGTTCCACCACGGCCCTCACCATTTTCTTCCCCGCCCGCAGCGTGAACTCGACACCGGGTTTTACCGCAATCACCAGTTCCGTCTTCAGTTCGCCGTCCAGTTTCACCGCGTTCTGCTTTATTTTGCGCAAGCCGTCGGTGACCGAGGTTGCCAGTCCCGCGCGCGCCAGCAGCTTGTCGAGCTTCACCTGAACACTGCCGTCGCTGGTAGAAGCGTTGGGCGCGGCTACCTCTTCAAAACGCAGCGAGATCACCGGCAAGTCTTCCGGCGTCTCGTCTTTCTGGAACATACGCGACCAGTCACTCGCTGCCTGCTCCGCCGCCTCCGCCGAGTGGAAGTCGGCGACGATGCGCTTGCCCAGCTCCTGCTTCAGCTTCATGGGATGAGCCGCGCCGCTGGCGACATCGGCCTTCATCCGTTCGATGTCGGCCATGCTGACGTCGGTGACCAGCTCGTAATAGCGCCACATCAACTCGTCGGAGATCGACATCACTTTGCCGAACATCTCCGTCGGCGCTTCGGTGATCCCGATGTAATTGCCGTACGACTTCGACATCTTCTGCACGCCGTCGGTGCCTTCCAGCAGTGGCGTGGTCAGTACGATCTGCGGCGGCTGGCCGTAGTGGCGTTGCAGCTCGCGGCCCATCAGCAGGTTGAATTTCTGGTCGGTGCCGCCCAACTCGACATCGGCCTCCAGCGCGACCGAATCGTAGCCCTGCGCCAGTGGATAGAGCAGCTCGTGCAACGCGATCGGCTTCTCTTCCATGAAGCGCTTGTGAAAGTCCTCGCGCTCCAGCATCTGGGAGACGGTAAACTTCGCAGCGAGGCGGATGATGCCTTCATAGCCCAGCTTGTCGAGCCATTCGCTGTTGAAACGCACCTCGGTCTTGTCGCGATCGAGGATCTTGAAGACCTGCGCTTTGTAGGTTTCGGCGTTCTGGTCGATCTGTTCGCGCGAGAGCGGCGGGCGCGTGACCGAGCGCCCCGTGGGATCGCCGATGAGCCCAGTGAAGTCGCCAATCAGGAAGATGACGGTGTGGCCCATGTCCTGAAAGTGCTTCAGTTTTCGCATCAGCACGGTGTGGCCCAGGTGCAGGTCGGGGGCCGTGGGATCGAAGCCGGCCTTCACGCGCATGGGCTTGCCCGACTGGCGCGACTTCTCCAGCCTCTCGCGCAGATCGCTCTCGCGAATGATCTCGGCCGCACCCTTGCGCAAGTAGGCCAGCTGCTGGTCAACCTCGGGGAATGACGACATAAGCTTTGATTATAGGAGTTTCGAGTTTCAAGTTTCGACTTTCGAGAGGTGAGAAGATGAGGCGATTCGATCTTTGGCCGCATTGACAACTTCCGGCACAATTGACGTGCGTTCGTGCGCAACAACGAATCGGATTCCCGGCGACAGGGTTGGTAATCTAAGAGACTGATGGGAACTCGTATCTTCTTTATCGCGATCGCACTGGGCTTAATTGTCGCCGCACTCTGGGCTTACCGCCGCGACGACAATCTGCGCAAGAACTCGGCCCAGGTCAACCTCGGCGATCCCAACGAAATCGTACGCGAACTGCTGGGCGAACCCAGCAGCGAAGGTCCGTGCGGTTCGCTGACGCCGGTGCCCAAGGGTTGCACCGATGAGTACGTTTACAAGTACTGGTACACGCTATTTCAGCCGCAGTACGAGGTGATCTGGTTCGATCAATCCGGCAAGGTGCTGGGCGAACAGCACGTGCAGTCGCCCTTCTAGATTGATCGTCCCGTCTACTTCTCCGCCAGGATATCCAGCTGTTCGATGACCGGAGGCTTGGCCAGCAGCTCAGAAGCTTTCGCCATGAGGGCCGCCGCAATTTGCCCCGACAGATGCGCCTGCCGACCAGCTTCGTCATTGAACGTATCGAAGATTCCGAAGGTCGAGGAGCCGATGCGGAACGCGTACCAGGATATGGTTCCGGGCTCGTTCTCCGCCAGCGGCAGCGCGCTACGCAGAAACGCAGCCACTTCTTCCTCTTTCCCAGGCTTCGCTTCTACTCGTGCTAATAGGGCAAGTTTTACCATTTCGATCTCCTCAGTGGCTGCGACTCCAGGTGGCAGAGCGTCAGCGGAATTCGATGCTGGTTGATCGGGGACGGATGGTAAGAATGATGTCTAGAAGCCATGGCCATCTCATAAATCGCTTTGTATCAGGGCCCCCTTCGGCTGCGCTCAGGGCAGGCTCTTCAGACGTGCCGGGACAGACAAGTTATGGCCGGGCTTCAGTCTCTGCTCAACCTTTATTTTGCAGGGGCTAAAGCCAGGGCTGTTCACCGCGACTCGTTTGGCACGACTAAAGATCGTGCCCTGATACGAACCGAAATGATTTATGGGATGAGCTGGCGCTGTTGACATCCCTCTGAGTCGTCCCTGCCGGGACTCGAAACCCATTTACGCTGCGTACCCAGGACTTCGTCCTGGGCTAAACTGAGCCGTCCCGCGTTGCGGGACTCAGATTGTTGCCCGTGAGAACTGCATTACAATCCAGCGCAAATTGATCCCGATGAAGGATGTCAACAAAGCCAGATGAGCTCTGAGAACTTAGGCAGAATTTGGAATCCGTCGAAAGTCGTACACAAAGGCACATGCCGCTACAAGCGCGGCGCACCATTTGTTGGATTGAACTATTTCGCCCCTACCGGCTTCGGTCCGGCTTCCTTCACCTCGCGCGGCGCGTCGAACTGCTCGAAGTTCTTGGCGAAGCGCGCCGACAGCTCGGCGGCCATCTTGTCGTAGGCGGCCTTATCTTTCCACGAATTCCGCGGCGCCAGCAGCTCCGACGGTACGCCGGGGCATGACTTCGGAATGCTAAGTCCGAAGGCCGGTTCAATCTCGAACTCCACATTGGCGAGCTTGCCTTCGACCATCGCATTCACCATGGCGCGCGTGTGCGGCAGGCTCATACGCTTGCCGATGCCGTACGGCCCTCCCTGCCAGCCGGTGTTGACCAGCCAGCATTGCGCGTTGTGCTCGCGCAGGCGGCGGCCCAGCATCTCGGCGTAGACCTTCGGTGGCAGCGGCATGAAGGGGGCGCCAAAGCAGGTGGAGAAAGTCGCTTGCGGCTCGGTCACGCCGGCTTCCGTGCCCGCGACCTTCGCTGTGTAGCCCGACATGAAGTGATACATTGCCTGCTCGCCTGTGAGTTTCGAGACCGCCGGCAACACGCCAAAGGCGTCGGCAGTGAGGAAGACGACATTCTTGGGATGTCCGCCGAAGCCCGGAATCACCGCGTTTTCGATGTACTCCACCGGATAAGCCGCGCGAGTGTTCTCGGTCTTGCTGTCGTCGTCATAGTCCGGAATGCGAGTCACAGGATCGAGGACAACGTTCTCCAGCACCGATCCGAAGCCCAAAGCGTTATAGATCTGTGGTTCAGTCTCGGGTGAAAGGCGAATGCACTTGGCGTAGCAGCCACCCTCGAAGTTGAAGACGCCGCTCGCGCTCCAGCCGTGTTCGTCATCACCGATCAGACGGCGCGTAGGATCGGCGGAGAGTGTCGTCTTCCCTGTTCCAGAGAGTCCGAAGAACAGCGCGGTCACGCCGTCGCTGCCGATGTTGGCGGAGCAGTGCATGGGAAAGACGTTCCGCTCCGGCAGCAGGAAATTCATGATGCCGAAGATGGATTTCTTCATCTCGCCGGCATATTGCGTGCCGCCGATCAACACGATCTTCTTGGTGAAATTGACGATGATGAAAACTTCGGAGCTGGTGCCGTCGCGCTTGGGATCGGCCAGAAAGCCTGGGGCGGCAATGATGGTGAATTCCGGCTTGTGGGTCTTCAGCTCTTCCGGGGTGGGGCGAATGAACAGTTGGCGCACGAACAGGTTGTGCCAGGGGTATTCGTTGATGAATTGGACGGGCAGCCGGTACTTCGGATCGGCGCCGCAGAACAGATCCTGTACAAAGAGTTCTTTATCCTGGAGGTAGTCGAGCACGCGGTCATAAAGTGCGTCGAAGATTTCCGGCGAAATCGGCAGGTTGTTCGATCCCCACGCAACTTTGCTCTCGGTAATGGAGTCCTTCACCGCGAACTTGTCCTTGGGGGAACGGCCGGTGCGCTTGCCGGTCTCGGCAACCAGGGAACCGCGGGATCCCAGTTCGGCTTCACCGCGGCGCAACGCAGCTTCCACCAGTTGCGGGGGATACAGATTACGGTGCACATTCTTTTTCCCGAGAAGCAGCGAGACATCGGGAGTTTGCAATACGGAAGACATGAAAGCTCCTTAAAGAATGCCAACCAGCTAGCTTATAAAAGCGAAGTCCAAGGAATCGTTCTGCGCAGCAATTATGCGAATCAGAAGAACACGCCCGCTCTTGAGATACTAGCGGGCGACAGGTTGGAGGGCTTCATCCATCACGGCCTGCAGATGCTCGAGTGTTTCCTTGACTGTCAGGGTATACATCTCGCGGCCGTTGTCCTCACCTGATTCGATCGCCCACTTCAAATAATGGCCGGCGATCTGGACTGCCATCGGATCTGTAATGACTTTCCCCGTCTGCCGGTTGTATTCCACCCAGGCAACATGGGGAAGCGCGATCCAGACGGGGCGCTCTCCGACCAGGAACTTTATGTCAACCGCGTCGGCGTGCCTGGTAGCGATAGCAACAATGAGTGCCTGGTATTGACAGCGGACGGGCTCCCCCGTCCAGCGGTCAGCCGCCTGGAAGTCGTCATACATATCTCCAAGATGATATCCGACGGCGGAGCGCGTGGGCAACGCTTTTGCTCCTCCGCAATTCCCTCATTTTCTGGTGGGACTAAGCCTGCTCGCGCGCCTCGCCCAACAAAACCTGCACGTTCATCTTTCGTCGAGCGCGATAGATGGTCACGGTCACGGTATCGCCCGCACGGTGCTTGTTCATTTCGTTGGCCAGGTCCTGCTGGTCGCCGATGGAGTCGCCATCGATGGCTACGATAAGGTCACCGCCGATCATGATGGGCGTATTGCCGAGGTAGGCGCGTTCATTGCCACCCTGCAAGCCGGCGTGCTCGGCGGCGCCACCGGGAACGACGCGAACGATCAGAATGCCGTAGTCGGCGGGCAGTCCCATCTCCTGCGCCAACTCGGGGCCAATTGGCAGGGAGACGATGCCCAGCGACGGCCGCCGCACTGTACCCAGGGTGATGAGGTCATTCAGGACAGCCTTCGCCGTATTGATGGGGATGGCGAAGCCGATACCCGCACTCTGATTCGAACCGCCGGTGGCGATCATGCTGTTGATGCCGATCACCTCGCCGTGCGAATTCAGCAGCGGTCCACCGGAGTTGCCCGGGTTAATAGCGGCGTCGGTCTGGATCGCTTCGTCGATATAAGCGCCTTCGGGACTGCGAATCGGCCGCAGCGAACTGATGATGCCGCGGGTCATCGTCCCCGTGAGTCCAAATGGATTCCCGATAGCAAACACCTTCTGGCCGACCTGCAGATTCTTGGAGTCGCCCAGGAGCGCGGGCACGACTTCCGGAGCGGAGATCTGAATCACCGCCAGATCGTGGGAGCGGTCGCGTCCAATCACCGTCGCCTTGTAGGTCTTCTTATTGTGCAGCGTCACTTCCAGTTGCGCGGCATTCCCCACCACGTGATAGTTGGTGAGGATGTGCCCTTCCTTGTCGATAATGAAGCCCGAGCCCTGACCTTCTTGCGGCACGGGACCGTAGAAGAAGTCGTATGCCACAGTCTTGGAGGTGATGTTCACCACCGAGGGAATCATGCGATGGTAAACGTCGACGTTGTTCTGCTCGTCGGGATCGAGCTTCTCGGGACCCGCAGC
>JBARGS010000160.1:0-2354 GCA_049798495.1 Candidatus Korobacteraceae bacterium
ACCGTATTGACTTCTTCAATCGTCGGAACCCGCGGTAGTTTCTTAGGCAGCTTCGGGGTGGCCACCAGCGCCGCGGGATTCTGCTCGACCTCGCCCTCCTGCGCCAGCCATCTGTACAGCGACCGCAACGCGGCCAGTGACCGCGCTACCGAGGTCTTACAGAGTCCTCGCTCGTAGAGATTCGACAGATAGCCGCGAATCAGCACATGGTCGATATTGCTCCAGCTTTGCGGACCGACGTAACCGGCAAACTGCGCCAAATCCGTTCGGTATGCCTTGATGGTATGCGGCGAGGCGTTGCGATCCTCAAGCGCGCGAATGAACTTCGCGATGGCCTTTTCGACGGTGGTGGCACGCGTCATTCGGCCTTCCCTGCCCGTTGCTTACTGCGCGGATGATGCTGCTTGTACACGCGGTTCAGCCGATCCAGCGCGAGATGTGTATAGACCTGCGTCGTCGAAATGTCCGCATGACCCAGGATGGTCTGCACCGTGCGCAAATCGGCGCCGTTCTCCACCATATGCGTTGCGCAGCTGTGCCGCAGCATGTGTGGACTGGCGTGCCGCGACAATTGCGCAGAGGCTGCATTCACTATCTGCCAGACACGCTGCCGCGTGATGCCGCGCGCGCCGCGAGCAATCAACAGATACGGCGATGACTTCCCTCCCGCCAGCACCGGACGTGCGTTCTGTAAGTACTGTTGCACGATCTCTTGCGCGGCGCGCCCCACCGGAACAATGCGCTCCTTATCCCCCTTGCCGCGCACCAACACATAGCCGAGTTCCAGCTTCAGGTCCTCCAGCTTCAGATTGATGATCTCGGATACGCGTAAAGCGGCCGCATAGAAGACCTCCAGCATGGCACGATCGCGGCTGGCAAGCGCTTGCGTTAGTCGATCGTCCTTGGCGCGCGGAGGTCCCTGCAAGAGCGCTTCGACTTCATCGCTGGCCAGCGATTTTGGCAGCACCTTCCATTGCCGCGGCGTGTCGATATTCAACGTTGGATCGGCCGTGATGTAACGATCCAGAAGCAGGTACTTGTAAAAGTGCCGCAGCACCGAAAGCTTGCGGGCCACACTGCGACCGTCGACGCCGTTGGAGAGCAGCGAGTTGAGAAAGTCGCGCACTTCCTGCCGCCGCGCCTGCCGCAGGCCACGCTTGCGCTTCAGCAGAAACTCAGAGTATTGCGTGAGATCGGAGCGATAGGCCGACACACTCAGCGGCGCCAGCCCCTTCTCCACTTTCAAGTAGTCGAGGAAGGAATTCAGCAATCGCAGATTGGGATCGGCACTCTGCACGAGAAGAGTATGACGGCGTAAAGGTCGTGACGGGAATAGCGAACAAGATGCGGGTGAGAACCAAGTCCCGCAAAGCGGGACGGCTCAGTTTAGCCCAGGACGAAGTCCTGGGTAACCGCGCCCAAAATGCTGAGCCCCTTCAGGGGCGACACGGGCGGATGTCAGGCGCCTAACGTATCGTAACGCCTGTGGCAGGGCGCTCTCGACCAGCTTATTCTGCCCTGTTCGCCATCTTCCTCCGCACCGTGTTCAACACCTCGACCGCGTTGTGGGGACTGCGCGGATCTTCTTCATGCTTGAAGAACGCATAGGTCTCCAACCCATCTGCAACGCAGCGCTCGATACGCTCGCACAACTTTTTCAGATCCTCGGCCGAATAGCTGGGCTGACGGAAGCGGAAGTAAATGTAGTTGGCGGTTCTGACCTCGGGCGTGTCTAGCTTTTCCGTCTCGGCAACACACAGCGTCACATTGTGATCGCGCAGAGCTTGGTAGATTTCCTCCGAGAACCATGACTCGTGGCGAAACTCAAATGCACTCTTGAAGTTCTTCGGCAGAAGCGCCAGAAAATCCCGCAGCACGGCAACGTCAGCCTTGGCCGTAGGAGGCAACTGGAAGAGCACCGGCCCAAGCTGCATCGCCAGCGGCTGTAACGTCGGAAGAAAACGTTGGATCGCCTCCTCGCAGTTCTGCAACCGGCGAATGTGCGTGATGTACTGATTGGCCTTCAAGGCGAAGCGGAAGTTTGTACCAACGTCCGCCATCCAGCCGGTCGCGGCCTTTTCCGATAAGCTCCTGCGAAAAGTATAGTTCACTTCGACCGCCGTAAGCTGGGTTGCGTAGTACTTCAGAAAATTCTTCGATGCGACCTCTTTGGGATAAAAATCCGGCTTCCAGATCGTGTAAGCCCACCCGGAGGTTCCAACGTACAGCGGAAAGATCGGAGCCTCAGATGCAGGAGTCGGCAAGCTCGCCTCCGCAGTGTCGGATTTCTTTTTGTCGGCCGCCTTCATTGCGCTGGACACAATATCATCCCTTGTGGGCTCTTTGCACCACCT
>JBARGS010000161.1:0-1816 GCA_049798495.1 Candidatus Korobacteraceae bacterium
GTCTCGCGCACCACCAGCTCGCACATCGCCTCGAGATAATGCAGCGTGCTGCGATAGCCGAGCTTTCGCAGTGTCTCGCGCATCTCCGAAAACAGCACCTCGGGCCGGTCGCCGAGGGAAAACAACGCCTCGGTGCAGCCCAGCTTTTCCCCCGCTCGCGCTACCGCTAGAACTTCATCCGGTGACATGGTATGCGCGCCGGCTTCACCCGGATCGCGGCGATAGGTGCAGTAGCCGCAGTAGTCGCGACAGAGATTCGTAAGCGGGATAAAAACCTTGCGTGAATACGTGACTACGCCAGGATGATACTGCTCCTTAAGCGCGCAAGCGGCCGCCAGCAGCTCGGGGAGAATCTCGTCCTCACAGCGAAGCAGTTGACAAGCAATCTCCGGCGACAGGGCGTCGCCATCTTCTATCTCCCGCAGACGGGCGGCCAGAGAACCGGAAGGCAGCCCTTCTGTCCCCTTCGGCCGCATTGTGGAATTTGCTGGCAGGAGCATGTCGGCTCGCGATGCCCAATTGTGGGGTCACCGCCCTCACGGAAGGATAACTCAAGAAACACAACACCGCACTGCCACCGTCACGGTTCGACCGGCCTGCCGTCAACTCCGTATCGTCCGCGAAAATACAGCAGGGGCGTGCCCTCGCCCAACGCAATCTCCTGCACCTCGCCGACGAAAATTGTATGGTCCCCCGCCGCGTGTGCGGCAACAACCGTGCAATCCAGATTGGCCAGTACATGCTCCAGCACGGGAATGCCGCTCTTCATTTTTCGGTACGCAATACCCAACCGGTAAGCCGCATCCGGATTGCGCTCGGGATCGGCAAAGAATTCCGACAGCGCCTCCTGCTCCTCCTTCAGAACGCTTACCCCGAAACGGCCGCGCTCGCGTAGATGCAGGTAAGTCTCCGCCAGTTGATCGATGCAGACCAGCACCAATGGCGGATGCAGCGACACCGAGCAGAACGCGTTGGCCGTCATGCCATGAACCTCGCCCTGCGCCGTCTCCACGGTGACGACGGTGACGCCGCTGGCGAAGCGGCCCAGCGCAGCGCGGAACTCGTCGGACGTGACTAGTTCTTCCATCAAGCTCTAGCTCGGGTAACACGGCGCTTTAGCGTTGCGTCCCAGCTTTTGTTTTGCTGGGAGGCGGCTTTGCAGTCTGCTAAAAAACTCGGCTTCGAAAACGTTTTGAAGGGGCACAGCTTTCAGCTGTGCCGTCAAAGGTCCCCTCGTTTTTGTCATTCCTCGCGGGCTTCAGCCCGCGAGGAATCCGCTGTTCCGACTTTTTCAGCAAAGTGTTTCGCCGTCCACAGCCCGCTCAGAATTCTTCGAAAGCCCGCTCTGGATCGACAAAGACGCGATCTGCTGTTCCAGATTTGTCGTTATGCGCCAAGCCGCAAGGCCAACTATACCTGATCTATTCGCTCCCTCACCGCATCGCTTTGTACGCCTGTGCGGTTCTGCGATAAGCTAATCCACCGAAAAGAAATTTCGCCGTGGGGCCTCACCAAGCCGGCGTTCGCAATTGTTGAGGCGGATGGAATCGGGATGTATCCGCAAGCATTTCAATATCACCGGGCAGCATCCTATGCGGAAGCGACGGCTCTATTATCTGAGCTGGGCGAGGAAGCCAAATTCCTCGCCGGCGGCCAAAGCCTCATCCCGCTAATGAAGCTTCGCCTCTCCACCCCCCGCCATCTCGTCGATCTCAACTTCATTCCCGGCACTTCTTACATACATCGCAATGGGGCGCTCCGCTTCGGCGCTATGACCCGTCATGCTGAAATCGCGGACTCTGGCGAAGCGGCGCGC
>JBARGS010000162.1:0-21527 GCA_049798495.1 Candidatus Korobacteraceae bacterium
TTGATCGCCGCCAGCAGTTGCCGGTAGAACTGCTGCAATTCCCTGTCGACGGGCTCGTCCGGCCGCCTGCCCAGGAAGACCGGCAACCTGACTTTGCGACCCTCGAATTGTCCTTCATGGAAGAGCCTTGCGCCGGTCTGGGTCGATGTCGTCACCGCCGCAGCTCTCTCCTTCGCCGGAGAAAATGTCGCAGCCGCGCGCGGCTCGTCGTGGTTCTCGATAAAGCGCAGAAGCTTGTTCTGGTAGGCAGGATCGGCGCAGAGATGCAGGCGAACGCTCTCGGCGTTGTCATGCTCCAGCCGATCGTAGAGCCGCTTGTCATAGCAGAAGTCGAATCCTCGCTGCTGCAACTCCCACTCCAGGTCCCAATACGCTTCGGCGATAAAAAGGAAGTCGGGATGCGATTGCTTCACGGCGGGAACTACGTCAGTCCAGTACTCCGTCGACGGAGGCTGTCCCGCGCGATCGCGCCATGTCCGCGAAAAAAAGATCGCGTTCAGCAGCAGCATCGCCATATCGCAGCGTACGCCGTCGCACTGGCCGGCAATATCGAGCAGCGTTTCGACCACCGCTCTCCGCAACCCCGGTTGAAAGGCATTGAGTTGCAGCACGTCGGGCCATGCTGGAAAGTACGGATCGCGCCCACAAGCGAATACCTTCTCGCCTACCACAATGTAAGACGACGGATCGTTGCGCGCATCGTTAGCGTTTCCCTGGATGAAGTATTCCGGATGTTCGCTGACCCAGGGATGATCGGGCGCAACATGATTAGGAACGAAATCGAGAATCAGCCGCAGCCCGCGCTTGGCAAGTTCCCGGCGCGCGCAAGCCAGACCTTCGCGCCCTCCCAGCTGCGGATCGACCGCGTAACGGCGAATGCAATACGGCGATCCAACATTATCTTCAGGACGAAAATCCGGCAGCGCGCGGCGAAAGTCCGCCAGCAGATTCTGGTTCCGATTCGCGATGGCAATTCCCGCGGGACTGCGCTCCCAAACTCCCATCAGCCACACCGCGTCGAAGCCCAACTGCGCGATCGCATCCCATTCGGCCACGGGAACGGAACTCAGATCGACGCGCGTTGCGCTCTGTTTGGAGAGATCGCTAAGCCACACCCAGGTGTTGATCTCATACAGTGTGGGATGAGGCCGCCAGATTGACACGGTGATGCTCCTCCAACGGACAATAAGGCTTCCGATAGTATCGCTTAATGATAAAGACGGGTTATGAAGTTTTGTGTTCCCGGTAACGCCGCGCTTACGGCGCGATCTCCCATGCCACTCCCGAATTGCCGGCGCCTCCTTTCCCGGCTGTGCCATAAAGGTTGCCGGCGGCATCGAAGACCACATTGCTGAATGGTTCGCCGCCATCGTTGCCGCAGGTGAAGTCATGCAGTGTCGTGAGATTCCAGCTCCCACCCCCAGGGCTGAGCTTGAAAACCATGCCGCAGCCGTTCGCGCCGTCGAAAACCGCTGTGCCGTAAAGATTGCCGGCTGCGTCCATGGTCAGGCTGGCTTGCGGCCCGGGTAAGAATTGACTTCCGGAATACGCGAAGTTGTACAGAACGGTGAAGTTCCAGCCATCGCCGGAGCGTACCAGCTCGAAGACCGTGCCACCTCCGCCGGTGCCGCCGCCAGCGGTCGTGCCATACACGTTGCCGGCACCGTCAAGGATCAATCCGCCCGCGGGATAGAACTGTATCTGCTGTTGGAAGAAGTTATAAAGTGTTCTCGACTGCCAGACACCGTTACCCTGCGGCATCAACTGGAACACGCCTCCGGAGGTGTTGGTGACCGTGCCGTACAGATTCCCCGCGTTGTCGAAGATCACGCCGGCCACCGGCCAGAATCCCGGAAAACTACAGTTGCCCAGCGGACAGATGACGCTTTCGCTCCAGCTTCCATTGGAGTGCGACATCTCGTAGACCGTGCCGCAGGAAGTATCATCGCAGTCCAGAAGGAATCCACCGCCGTAAGTTGTCGTACCGTAGGCATTGCCTGCGGCGTCGAAAACCAGATTGCCCTGGCTGGGGAATTTCCCATCCGGAAGATCGGTGAAGCTGTACAGGACGGTTTCTCCCCACCCACAAATTGCGGTCTTGCAGGCATTCGCTGGAGGCCTCAACTGGAATACCGTTCCAACGTTGTCCGTTCCCCCGCGCGAGGTCGTGCCGTACAAGCTGCCGTCCGGCCCGAACACCACGCCGGCAGTCGGAGTGGAGCCGTCGTTCTGCCTGGGACCGAGAAAGTTGTACAACGGGTTCAGGATCCAAGCTGTTCCCGAACGCGACAGCTTGTAAACCACGCCGCAGCCCTCGCAGCCGTTGGCGACGCCTCCGTACGGCGTGGTGCCATAGAAATTACCGGAGCGATCAAGGGTCAATCCCGCATAAGGAGTCGCGCCATCGGCTCCACCGCTGAAGTTGTGGATGACGGTGAAGGTTTGCGCCTGCACCGGCGAGGCCAGCGCTAGCGCCAACACCAGCGTCATCACCAGGATTGCTGTGTCGAAGATTTCTTTCTTGCGGATTGGGAGGGATACCATAACTTCCACCTTTCGCTTCAGACCTCGTCACTGACAACCGGCAACTGACAACTTACAACTGTTCTACGGCGTGATCTCCCATACGACCCCGCAGCCGTGAATCCCTAAGCCAGGCGAATTATTTGGCTTGGGCAAAGTTCTGTGCCTCCGCCGTTGGCGACCATGCCATCAATAACGCAACACATGCCGCCACAATCGCTATCGCGCGGCACTCTCTCTCTTGCATTCGCAGAGACTTCATACCTCCCCACTCTCTTCGGATCGAAATTATCCATTATCCCCCAAAGCCCCTGCATTACTGCATGATCTGGAAGGCCACGCCTTCGTTTGTGCCCCCGGCGGATGCGGTGCCGTACAAATTTCCCTGGCTGTCAAAGATCAGGCTGCCGCGAGGCTGTGCGCCATCTATCCCGCCAGTGAAATCGTGCAGCGAGGTGTAGTTCCAACTCCCGCCGGAGTGGGCTAGCTTGAAGACCGCGCCTTCCGAATCTGCGCCGTCATAGACCGTCGTGCCATAGAGATTGCCCGCCGCATCCATGGTTAAGCTGGCGGCAGGCCCTGGAAAATCATGGCCTTGCAAGGGAATCGTCAAGCTGTACAGCAGGTTGAAGTTCCATTGACCGCCGTTGGGCGTCAGTTCGAACACCGTCCCGCCACCGTTGGCGCCACCCCGTGCCGTCGTCCCATAGAGATTTCCCGCCCCGTCGAAGATCAAGCCTCCCATGGGCGCAATCCCGTCCGTCGAACCCTGAAAGGTGTAAAGCGTGGTCTCCGTCCACCCCGATCCGTTGGGACTCAGTTCGTACACAATGCCGCAGCCGGTGCCCTCGCAGCCGCTGCTGCCGCCGGTCGATGCCGTGCCGTAAAGATTTCCCGCCTGATCTTGAATCACTCCCGCCGTCGGATTCGACCCGCCGGCGCCGCCGGGAAAAGCATAGATGACACTCTGCGTGCCGCTCGTGGTCAGCGAATAAACCACGCCGCAGCCGTTCTGCGCTTGGACGTTACAGCTGGTATTGCCTCCCGCATTCGTGGCTCCGTAGATCTTCCCGCTCGGATCGAAGATCAGATCGCCTTCGGGATAGGCGCCATCAGCAGCGCCGCTAAAGCTGTACACAGTCGTGCCCGTCCAGTAACACAGGGCGCTCCGGCACGCCGACATCGGCGGTTGCAGCCGGTAAACCGTCCCGCAACCCAAATTGCTTACGCAGCCGAAGACGCCTCCGTCGAACGTCGATCCATAAAGAGTGCCGTCCGGGGCGATGGTGACGCGGTTGTTCGGCCCGGTGCCGTCTTCATTGCGGAAGGTGAAGGTATAAAGCGGGCTGAGAATCCAGGCGGAGTTCCTCTGCTGCAGTTGATAAACCGTGCCCACCCCTCCCTGCCCGCCATCGCTGGTGGTGCCGTAAAACTTGCTGCCGTCCCGCGAAATGGTTAAACCGGCCAGAGGAGCTCCGCCGTCGGAGGCGTTGGTGAATTGGTGGATCACGGTATAGGTTTGTGCCTGCAAGGCAGGAAGCAGGCTGGACAGCATTGTGACTGCCGCAAGGATTGCCGGCCGCAGACGTGATCCGGTAATCGCGCGGAGATGGATTGGTCGGTATGCCATGAGATGTTCTCCTCCTTGTCCTCATTGTGTGCGGCAGGATTGTGAGCTTGCGATGGATTTCGCGATGTGTGGCGCTTGCTCGCGGCAGCGCGTCGGGATTTTGTTCTATCGGTAAACTAGATGTCAAGGCCATTCATCCGCTCTTCTGTCCGAAAGCTGCTGGAACGACTACGATAAGCATAAGCTGTCAGGGAGTGCTTCAAACGCTCCCTTCTGGGCAGTCAAACTTTACGGAACTTTACGTTGCAATGGCGTGAAATATAAACGAAACGAGATCCGGTTCACCACCGAGGTGACGTTGCTGATTGACTTAACCGACGAGCAACTGCTGGCGCAGGCTCTTGCGGGAGAAGAAGACGCTTTCACCGTCCTGTATCGCAGGCGGCAGGGTCCAATCTACCGCTTTGCCCTGCACATGAGCGGCTCCCCCCACGTTGCCGAAGAGGTGACGCAGGAGGTCTTTCTCTTCCTCCTGCAACGGGGCCAGGACTTCGATGCCGAACGCGGCGCGCTGGGAGCATACCTGTTCGGCGTCGCCCGCAACTATGTGCGGCGCGCGCTGGAGCGAAGTTACACCGAGAGCGTCTTGGGCTCGCCGGTGGAAGACGAAGCCGCGTCGCTGATGGTCGAGGACGATCCCAGTGAAGGGATCGCGCGCCACCAGACATCGGTTGCGGTGTGGAAGGCCGTGCTCTCGTTGCCGGAGCATTATCGCGAGGTGGTTGTGTTGTGCGACTTGCAGGAGATGAGTTACGCGGATGCGGCCGAAGCCGTGGGATGCGCCATCGGCACCGTCCGCTCGCGGCTGCACCGGGCGCACGACATGCTCAGCCGGAAGCTGCAACATTCGGCGGCGGTGGCTCCAGGAATAACTAATGTTACGGCGAGGTGCTTGTCATGACATGCCGTGAGTTTAAACATACCGCAGCCTCTCTGACCATGTGGGAGCTGTCGCGCTCGCACGACGCGGAGATCGTGGGCCATGCGGAGAATTGCATCCCGTGTAGCGCGTGGCTGCAAAAGCAGCGCTCGCTGGCCGCCTCCATGCAGATGCTGCAAGCCCGAACCGCCGGCCTCGAGGCTGGCCCAAGCGTCGAACAGGCGCTGTTGCGCGCATTCCGGCAGGTACCCCGGACGGAGGCGGCCGTCGCATCCCTGCGGGGGCAGGAACCATTGACGGCTATGCTTCCCGGGGCAGCACGTTCCACTCCCCTCGCCATGCGGCTCAGCCGCTGGTTCGAGACTGGCGCCTATGCCGCGGTGGCGGCAGCCATCGTGGTAGGAATCTTCCTGGGCGTCCGCCTGCTCCACGACCGTCACACATCGACCGCGATGCAGAGCCAGTCTGCGCCTGCCAGCACTGCGCCGGTTACCCGGATGCCGGACGCCGCCGCCGAGCAGAATCTGCCCGTCAAAGCGGCGCCGCCTCAGGTCAGCCAGCGGCCAGCCGTGGCGGCCCTCCATGGCTTGCGGCGGAAAAACCATTCTGCGGCTGGCGAGTCTGCTTCGTCCACAGCAACGGACGACTCGCAGACCACTATCGAAGCCGTCTATACGCCCTTGATGTTTTGCGATGCGCTGAGCTGCTCCAGCGACTCGCAGGTAGTGCGCATGGAGTTGCCATCAGCGGCCGGTCAGGATGCTCAACCGCAAGTTGCCGATGTCGTGGTCGGCTATGACGGAGTGGTCCGTGCTGTTCGCATCGTCAATTGAAGCCGAGGGATTTGACTGCAAGCTAACGCCGCGCAAGGTGAATTCCAGAACCAGAATGAGGAATGAAGCTATGAATTCCAGAAAAACTGCAAATATTCGCGCCATTGCCATGTTGCTCTCACTCGGGTTGTTGATCCTGGGATTGTCGGCAATAGCGGTTTCGCAAAGCGAGCCCGGGCCTCCACCGCCCCCTCCCGGGCCGGGAATGATGATGACCATGCAAGGTCCCGGCTTCGGCATGGGATTCTTCCATGAGGAGATTGGCGAAGGCCACAAGGTGGTCACCGGCGCACCCATGACCGTCGTTATCGAAACCACGCGGGATACCGCATTGTCGGATGGCAACACCATCCACACCGCGAACCAGAGCACCGTCTACCGTGATTCCCAGGGCCGGGTCCGCCGCGAAGTGCCGTTTGAACTGGTCACCCCCAGCACTGGCGCCACCAAGGGAAGCATGATCGTGATCATGGATCCGGTCGCCGGTTATCGCTACATGCTCAATCCGCAGAACAAGACGGCGCATCAGATGCCGCTGCATCCTCCCAAGCCGCCGGACGGAAATGCCGGACCGGGCGGTCCCGGGCCGATGTGGAAGTCCCCTAGTGAGGACGGAACCACCGAGTCGCTGGGCGCCAAGACCATTCTCGGCCTGCAGGCGACAGGCACGCGCATGACCCATACCATTCCCGCGGGACAGATCGGCAACGCCAAGCCAATCTCCGTGGTGACCGAACGCTGGGTCTCGACCGACCTCCAGATCCCGCTCAGCATGTCGCACAGCGACCCGATGATAGGGACGATGACCACTACGGTCACAAGCGTCACCCGCGCCGAGCCTGACGCGTCTTTGTTCCAGGTGCCCTCGGATTACAAGATCCAGACCGGCAAGCCGGGCGACATGATGTACATGACCGCAAAACCCTAAGGAGACTCTGATTAAGTCTTGTTTTGAAGGGGACGGCCTTCAGGCCGTCCGTTAAGTACCCGAAAACCAATGCGGCTTTAGCCGCTGCGGGACCTCGCTTTCACTTGATCAGAGTTTCCCTAACCCGCGATCTCCTCTCATCGCCAACGGAGGCCCCCACTGGGCCTCCGTTTTTTCCTCCCCACAATCACGCTTCAACGTGATACATCGCACTGAGCTTTGGCCCGCCTCGTGAAATCTTAGGTTAGCAAGGAACCGGCGCGTGCTCGGCTTCCTGTTCCGTTGAGCCGAACGTTCCGCCGCAGGTTCCGCAAGTGCTGGTCCCTACTCCAGAAAGGAGCGCCAGACACATGGCAACCGCGCAAGTGTCCCCGGAAAGCGCCGAGCAGGCGTTCATCGACCAAGTCATAACCAGACATCGCGGGCAGCCCGGCGAGCTGCTCGGCATCCTCGAGGCGGTTCAGGAGCGCAACGCCCACAAGTGTCTCCCTCCGGAGACGCTGCGATACATCGCCACCCGCCTGAGAATTCCCTTGTCACGCATCTACAGCGTCGCCACCTTCTATGCTCTGTTCAACCTGGAGCCGCAGGGCGATAACACCATCTGCATCTGCCGCGGCACCGCCTGCCATACCCGCAACTCGCGGACACTGCTGGAGAGCCTCCGCCTGGAGCTTGGCTTGGGGCTGGCTGATGGCGACGAGGCCAACGATTCCGACAAGCTGACCCTGACCACCGCCGACAAGAAGTTCACGGTGCGCACCGTGGCTTGCTTCGGACAGTGCGCGCTGGCTCCGGTGGTGGAAATCAATCACCGCATCTGCGGGCACGTGAACGAACGCACCCTGCAGCGCGAGGTTCGCTCGCTGGAACGGGAGAATGACTGATGCCGCGCATTGAGGACATCGCCGTATTCAATGCGGTCCGCGAAACCGGGCTGGCCAAATTGCTGCCCCCGATTCCGCGCATCGCCGTCGGCATGGGCACTTGCGGCCGCGGCAATGGCGCTGAAGGCTTGTACCACGCCTTTGCCGAAGTTATCGAGCGCAGCGGAACCAACTTCTACCTGACCGGCGTCGGCTGCTTCGGCGCCTGCTTCCATGAGCCGCTGGTCAAGGTGCACATTCCCGGAAGCCCCCTGCTCATCCTGCATCGCGTGCAGGCCAATGATGCCGGGCGGATCGTGCACGACATTACCACCGGCGCCATCAATCACGAGATGGTCTACTGCAAGATCGAGGAGTGGGACCACATCACCGGTTCCATCCGCTACGGTCACGGCTATCCCGAGGTGCCTTTGTGGAGCGACGTTCCCTTCTTCAAGGGCCAGAAGAAGATCGTGCTGCGTAACTGCGGGCTCATCAACCCCGACGATATCGAGGAGTACATCGCCATCGGCGGCTATCAGGCGCTGTACAAGACGCTGATTGACGATAAGCCGGAGCTGGTCATCGAGCAGATCAAGGCCTCCAAGCTACGCGGCCGCGGCGGCGCCGGCTTCCTCACCGGCAATAAGTGGGAGTTCCTGCGCAAAGCCGTCGCCGACCAAAAATACATCATCTGCAATGCCGATGAAGGCGATCCGGGCGCCTACATGAACCGCAACGAGATCGAAAGCGATCCCCATTCGTTGCTCGAAGGGATGATCATCGGCGCTTACGTGATGGGCGCGACCCAGGGCATCGTCTACGTCCGTGCCGAGTATCCCCTGGCGGTGCACCGGCTGAATCGCGCCATTGAGCAGGCCCGCGACTACGGCCTGCTCGGCAATAACATCCTCGGCCGCGGATTCAACTTCGATATCCAGCTGGTGGAAGGGGCCGGAGCTTTTGTTTGTGGCGAAGAGACGGCGCTCATTGCGTCCCTCGAGGGCGAGGCTGGACGTCCTCGCCCGCGCCCGCCATTCCCTGCACAGAAAGGTTTATGGGGAAAACCCAGCAATATTAACAACGTCGAGACCTGGTACAACATCTCGCCGATTATCACCAAAGGTCCGGCCTGGTTCACCGAAACCGGCAGCGCCAAGAGTTCCGGGACCAAGGTGTTCTCCCTGGTTGGCAAGGTGCATAACAGCGGGTTAGTCGAGATGCCTCTGGGAACCCCCATCAAGACCTTCATCTACGACATTGGGGGAGGCGGCCTGGATGGCCGCAGCATAAAAGCGGTCCAGACCGGTGGTCCCTCCGGTGGATGCATTCCCGGCGAGATGTTCGAGACCCCGGTGGACTACGAGAGCTTGGCCCAACTGGGAGCCATCATGGGCTCCGGTGGCATGGTGGTAATGGACGAAGACAACTGCATGGTCGACGTCGCCCGTTACTTTGTGGAGTTCACCAATTCGGAGTCGTGCGGCAAGTGCATTCCCTGCCGCGTGGGACTCAACAAGTTTCTGCGTATCTTGAACCGCATCACCCTGGGCACGGGCCAGATGGAGCAATTGGAGCGGCTGGACGAGTTGAGCCGCTATATCCGCGACTGCTCGCTGTGCGGGCTGGGCCAAACCGCACCCAACCCGGTGCTTACCACCATGCGGCACTTCCGGCAGGAGTTCGAGGACCACATCGTCTCCCACCGCTGCGTCGCCGGCGTCTGCGCCGAACTGGCATTGTCGCCCTGCGAAAACAGCTGCCCGCTGCACATGAACATCCCCCGCTTCCTGGAACTCTACAAAGAGGGTCGGCTCGAAGATGCCTTCGAATCGGTAATCATGGACAATCCCCTGCCCTGCTCCACGGGACGCGTCTGCCAGCATCCCTGCGGCCAACGCTGCCGCCGGCAGACCGTGGATGACCCGGTCAATATGCGCGAGGTGCATCGCTTTATCGCCGATCACATTCTGCTGTCTGACCACTTTGAGGAGGGAGTGCGGCGCGTGGCCGCGCGCAAACTGGAGCCCACCGGACGCAAAGTTGCGGTGGCAGGCGCGGGCCCAGCCGGGTTAACGGCCGCGTTTTATCTCTCTCTTTTGGGCCACGACGTCACCGTGTTCGATTCCCTGCCTGAGGCTGGTGGAATGCTACGCTTCGCGCTGCCCGAGTATCGCCTCCCCAAACCGGTCTTGCGCCGCGAAATCGAACTGATTGAACGCCTGGGCGTGAAGTTTGTCTTCAACACCCGCATCGGCTTCGACATTCCGCTGAACGACCTGGACGAACAATTCGACGCCGTCTGCCTGGCCATCGGTACCTGGAAGGAGTCGTGGGTGTACCTGCCGGGAACCGAACTAAAAGGTGTACTTCCCGCTCTGAGCTTTCTGGAGTCGGTGTCCAAGAAGGAGCAGGTGAACCTGGGACGCAAGGTCGCGGTGATCGGCGGAGGCAATGCCGCCATCGATTCGGCGCGCACCGCGCTGCGCCTCGGCTCCAGCGTTACCGTGGTATACCGCCGCGAACGCAAAGACATGCCGGCCATCGAAGAGGAGACTCTGGCGGCGGAGGAAGAAGGCGCGAAAATCGTTTTTATGGCAGCGCCTCATCGCATCATCGGCGATGCCAAAGGCAACGTAAAGGCACTGGAGGTGGTGCATACCCGTCTGGGCGAGTACGACCGCTCCGGCCGGCGCAAACCTATTCTGACCGACGAAGTGCACCGCCTGGAGTGTGACTCGGTGATCGTGGCCGTCGGCGAAACCGTCGATCTCGATTTCGCCAAGGCTTCCGGCCTGCAGGTCAAGGAGGGCGGCACCATCGAGGTGAACCACTTCACGCTGGAGACGAGCCGTCCGCACTTCTTTGCCGGCGGCGACCTGGTGACGGGCGCCTCCAACGTGTCGGGAGCGATGGGATACGGCAAGCAGGCGGCCCGAGCCATTGACGAACAATTGATGGACGCCGATCGGTGGGAACTGCTCTTCCGTCCGATGAAGTACGGCCAGCTGGTGCCCAAGGAGCCGAGCGAAAGCCGCCGCCACCATGCTCGTGCGCTGCCGGCGCGAGAACGCGCCAACTCCTTCGACGAAGTCGTCTTTGGACTCTCGCAGGAAGAAACCCACGACGAGTGCTGCCGTTGCCTGCGCTGCGACGCAACCGTGGCCGTCTCCCGTTAGACGTTAAGTGCGGCAATTTGACGGCGCGCGTGCGGAACATGCGCACTTGGTTTTGAAGGATCGCGATTTTGAAAGGGCGCGGCTTTAGGCCTGCCCTGAGCGGAGCCGAAGGGTGCGCCGTAGCAGACCCGTTTTATGAATTGTCATCCCGACCGAGGACTTCAGTCCGAGTGGAGGGACCTGCTGTCCTGGGTCGGTGAATAGCTGTCTAGCCGGGAAGGAGTTTCACCTTGCCGCAAAAGAAAATCTCGCTGCGTATTGATGGCGAACTGGTGAACGCCCTCGAGGGTCAGAGCATCCTCGACGCGGCGCACGCCAGCGGAAAATCCATCCCCACGCTCTGCTTCCTGGAGGGTCTCAGCCCGGTCGGCGCCTGCCGCCTGTGCATGGTCGAGGTTTCCGGCATCGACCGCCTCTTCCCCGCCTGCACCACTCCGGCTCAGGACGGTATGTCGGTGACCACCACCTCGCCGCGGCTATCGCGCTATCGCCGTATGACGGTAGAGCTCCTGTTGGTGGAACGCAATCACGTCTGCGCCGTCTGTGTGGCCAACGGGCATTGCGAATTGCAGGACATGGCGTACTCCATGGGCATCACCAGCGTGCGCTTCGCCTACAACTTCCCGCGCCTGACCGTGGACCTGTCGCATCCCCGCTTCGTACTCGACCATAACCGCTGCATCCTGTGTACGCGCTGCGTACGCACCTGCGCCGAGATCGAAGGAGCCCACGTGTGGGAGATGGTGGCGCGCGGCATTCACGCCCACATTGTCCCCGACCTCAACCAGAAATGGGGCGAGGCCACTTCCTGCACCAATTGCGGCAAGTGCGTACAAGCCTGTCCCACCGGCGCTCTGGCGGAAAAGGGCAAGGCAGTCGAGGAGATGGTCCATTCCACTACGTCCATCACCGCCCTGGCTCGGCAGAGAGGAGCTTCCGTATGAAGAAACTCAAGCTGGCGACGATTTGGCTGGACGGCTGCTCGGGCTGCCACATGTCGCTGCTCGATCTTGATGGCGCCATCATCCCCATCGTGCGCAAGCTCGACATTGTGTATGGCCCGCTGGTGGACGCGCAGGAGTTTCCCGAGGACGTGGATGTCACCCTGCTGGAAGGCGCGATCAGCACTCAGGAAGATGTAGACAAGCTGAAGGAGATCCGCGCCCGCAGCAAGATGCTGGTCTCCCTGGGCGATTGCGCCGTCACCGGCAACGTGCCTGCAATGCGTAACGTGATCCCGGTAAACAAGCTGTTGCAGCGCGTCTACGTGGACGGGGCTGATGCCAACCCCTGCGTTCCTCGCGACGGCCTGCCGCAACTGGCGAAGCAGTCGCGCCCGGCGCAGGACTTCGTCAAGATCGATGTCTGTCTTCCCGGCTGCCCTCCGTCCAACAAGGTGATTGCCGGATTTCTGAATAACCTGCTGGAGGGCCGCAAGCCCGAGCCCAACCAGAAGCTGAAGTTTGGATAGGAGCGGCGATGAAGCGCATCACGATTGAGCCGGTAAGCCGCATCGAAGGCCACGCCAAGATCACCATTCAGCTCGACGACGAGGGCCGCGTCGCCGACACCAAATTCCAGGTGACTCAGGTCCGCGGCTTCGAGAAGTTCACCGAGGGCCGCCCCTACTACGAGATGCCCGGCATTACCTCGCGCATCTGCGGCATCTGCCCCGTCAGTCATCAGCTGGCATCCGCCAAAGCCTGCGACGCGATCATGGCGGTCCGCATTCCCCGCACCGCGCAACTACTGCGCGAGATCATCCATTGCGCCCAAGTCGTGCAATCGCACGCCCTCAGCTTCTTCTATCTCTCCGCCCCCGACTTGCTGCTGGGCATGGACCGCGACCCCGAGACGCGCAATGTCGCCGGCGTCATCGAAGCCAATCCAGAGCTGGCCCGCGCCGGCATCGATCTGCGCAAGTTTGGCCTGACCGTCATCGAAGGGCTGGCCGAAGAACGCGTCCATGCCTCGTGGATCGTGCCCGGCGGTGTGAAATCGCCCATGACGGCGGCCGCGCGCGATCGCTTCCTGGCCGCCATTCCTCAGGCTCTCGCTACCACCGAGAAGACCCTGGGCATTCTCAAAGGCGTGTTGGATTCTTTCCGCGAGGAGATCGAAAACTTCGGTACCACTCCAACCTTGTATGCCGGTCTGGTCGATGGCCGCGGCAATATCCAGCTGTACGACGGCCTGCTGCGCTTCCGTTGGCCCGACGGTGGCATCCTGCAGGAGGGCATCGCCGCCGAGAACTACAGCAAGTTCATCGCGGAAGCCACCGTCGCCGACTCATACCTGAAAGCTCCGTTCTACCGCCCGATGGGCTATCCCGACGGCATCTACCGCGTTGGCCCGCTGGCCCGCATCAACGTTGCCGAGGCCATGGGCACGCCGCGCGCCGACGCCGAGCTACAGGAGTTCCGCCAGCGCTTTGGCCGCGTGCCGCACAGCTCGTTCCTCTATCACTATGCGCGCCTCATCGAAGTGCTCTACGCCATCGAGTGCATGAACCTCCTGCTGCAGGAGCCCGACATCCTCGACACTCACGTCCGCGCCAGCGCCGGAGTTAACTCGCTACATGGCGTCGGCATCATCGAAGCTCCGCGCGGCACGCTGATCCACGACTACAAGGTCGACGAGAACGGCGCCATCGTCTGGGCAAACCTGATCGTCGCCACCGGCCACAACCATCTCGCCATCAGCAAGGGCGTGCGCCAGGTGAGCGAGCACTTCATCAAGGGCGACAAGCTCGAAGAAGGCATGCTGAACCGCGTCTCCGCGCTGGTGCGGGCGTACGATCCATGCCTGAGTTGCTCCACCCATGCCATGGGCGCGCCCGCGCTGGAGGTCACGCTCGTCGATGTCGAGGGGCATGTGTTGGATCGGGTGCGAAATTAGTTTCTAAACCCAGGAGACACACCAACAAGAGGTGTCATCCTGAGCGGAGCGCCCGCCTGCCTTTCCGACCCGCGGCTTTTGCGGGTCGGGCGGGCGCGCAGTCGAAGGACCTGCTGTTCCCCGGCGCTGACCTAACTGTTCGACGATAACGCATCAATTTTTGCAGTCGTCCCCTTAATTCCCTTTTCTCGAGGAAGCGTCCTTGTTCCCTTCGAACGTTCTTGTGTACTCTCGACTACGATGAAGCGCGACTACCCCGAACAGCCCATCATCGGCGTGGGCGCCGTGATCGTCGACGCCGGCCGCATTCTGTTAGTGCGCCGCGCCACCGAGCCGCTCAAGGGCGAGTGGTCTGTCCCTGGTGGCATGCTTGAGCTGGGCGAAACTCTGCGCGACGGCGTGCGCCGCGAGGTACTGGAGGAAACCGGCATCGAGGTCGAACCGGGCGAGGTGCTCGATGTCTTCGACAGCATCTTTACCGACGCGCTAGGCCGCACCGAATATCACTATGTGCTGATCGACTACCTCTGCCGGCTAGTCTCGGGGGAAGCGATTGCTGCCAGCGATGTCAGCGATGTGCGCTGGGTCACCGCCGACGCTCTTCCGGCGATGAATTTGCGCCAGTCGATAGAACAGGTTGTTCGCAAGGGACTGGCGCGGGCTGGAAAAACTACCAGTTGACGCGCATCGTTTTTGTAGAGACCATCATTGTTCGGAGGCCTGATGTTGCGAACGATTTCTTGGCTGAGTCTCTTTCTGCTTTGCCTGGCTTGGACGATCTCTGCTGCCGCGCAGACGAGTGATACTTCGCAGGGGCCAACCGCTCCCAACCAGCAGCCGCAGATCCAGAATCCCGGCAACCTCGATAATCGCAGGCCGCCCGACATCGTTTGCTTCGGCTACGGCCCCAACTGGAGCATCCAGTTCGTCAACGGCGCGGCGCGCTATCTGGGGATCAACCAGCCCGACCAGACATTGCTTGGCGATTTCTACTACGTGCCGCAGGACAAGGCCTGGGAGTGGCACCGCGCCAACGGCTTGGCGCCCATGAACGGCAGCTTCGACCTCTCAGCCGCCATTCAGAAGCAAGCCTGCAATGATCCCGTACGCAAGATGACCTTCCCTTATTCTGCTCAAGTGAACTTGCCGCAAGGCGATATGGTCAGCGGCTGCTGCCGCAAGCTGAAGCCGGGCGAGGCGGCGGTTGGCAAGCACGGCCTGCCGCCCCAGCCGGGACAGCAGCAACCCGGCGCGCAGGGGCAAGGCTCCTCTTCGCAGCAGCCATCGGGACAGCCGTCACCAGACCAGTCCCAGCCTTCGACACAACAGCAGCAGAAGAAACCGCAACCGCAGTGAGCACAGTATGGCGTGATGGCCGACGCTTCCTACACGCTCGGTGAGCCGCAGAAGAGTGTCGGTTCGCCCAACCCCAGCCGACGAAGAATTTCGCTTTACCACGGTTGAATTGCCGAACCGGCGAAACAAGTCGTATAGAAACGATACCGTCAATGGCGCGATAGACCCGTCCCGCCGTGCGGGACGGCTCAGTTCAGCCCAGGACGAAGTCCTGGGTGCGTTGATAAGAAAACGATGAAGTCCCGGCAGGGACGGCATGGGCCATTGAGAGATATCCGCTCGTTTTTCGCCACTCACCTCTCCAGCAAAATCACGTCATGTTCCTTGTACATCGTCCGCTCGTACTCCCGAAACCCGCACTTCTCCGCCACGCGCAGCGACGCCGCATTCTCCGGCTGGATCAGGCACACCGTCCGGGCTGCGCTGAGATGTTGATCGCCCCACGCAATTGCGGCGCGCACCGCTTCCGTAGCGTAACCCTTGCCATGTGCCTTTGAGGCCAGCACCCATCCCATCTCCGGTATGCCTGCGATCGAAGGCTCCATGTCGCGCTTGAAATCCGCAAAACCCACCTCCCCGACGAACTCGCCTGTCGCTTTCTCTTCCATTGCCCAGAAGCCGAATCCCAGCAGCGGCCACAGGCCGGCATAACGCAGAATCTTCGTCCACGTTTCTTCGCCGGATTGGGGTCTGCCGGCGGTGTGACGGACCACGACAGGGTCGGCCCACATCATTGTGCAGGCGGCGAAATCGTCAGGGCGATGCCCGCGCAGCCGCAGGCGCTCCGTTTCAAGCACGGGAACTTCGATAGCGGCCATCGTCACCTCTCAAAGAACAGCGCTCAGAAATAGAAAAAGACCCGCAGCGCAGGGCGCCAGCGGGTCCTTTCCGGTTAGCTGTTGGGATTGGCCTGAGGCTGTCCACTCTGCGTGGCCCCAGCGGCAGACACCAAACCAGCTGTCTTGCGAGGATTTAGAGCGGAAGCCCTAAGCCTCAGCCACCTCACTTGGGATACTACAATGACTGTCAGATATCATATTTTTGGATCACCCTCCTTTCCAGTGTAAGAGCAAAATATCATCCGCTGGCGTCAACGTCAAATTCAGAGTTGATAAAAGGCAGTGAATAGTGGCTAGTGGATAGTGACTAGTCGCATTCACCCTTATTTTTATCCGATCTCGAAACCTGAAACTCGAAACTGCTTTTCGCTATTGCGCTCTTAGCGCCCTCACCGGATCGACTTTGATCGCCGCCCGCGCCGGCAGGTAACACGCCGCGATCGCCACCAAGGTCAGGCCCACACATACCGCAAGGTACATCAGCGGATTCGCCACGCTCACGCCGAACAGCAAACTCGCCAACACGCGCGTCACAATCAACCCGGCAACCAGCCCGATACCCATGCCGATCAGCACCAGCTTGAGTCCGTAGCCCATCACCATGCGCAACACGTTTTCCCGGCGAGCGCCTAGCGCCATGCGAATTCCGATCTCCGGGGTGCGCTGCTGCACCGTCGAACTCAGCACACCGTAGATGCCGATGCCCGCCAGCAGCAACGCCAGCCCGCCGAAGATGCCCATCAGGTAGGAATCGAAGCGCCGCTGCCCAAGGTTCGTCTCGACCACTTCGCTCATGGTCTCGATGTCATACACCGGCAGGTCTTTGTCGAGCGTCCACACCACGCGCTTGATGGCTGAGGTCAGCGAGCCGGGATCGGCCGCAGTGCGCACCGACAGTGTCAGATAGGTATAGTCAACCATCGGCCGCAGCACCTCGGGTCGGGTACCGGTCTCCAGCGTGTCCTGGTGCGTGTCGCCGGCGATTCCGATCACTGTCAGATCCAGCGGCTCCGCGCCCGGCTTGGCGACGGTGCGCAGGTGACGCCCAACCGGGTCCTGCCCCGGCCACAGATGGCGCGCCAGCGTCTGATTGATCACAATCACCGGTTGCGTCTGGTTGATCTCATCGACAGTGAAGTTTCGTCCCGCAACGATGGGGATGCCCAGCGTCTCGAAATACGACGGCGCGCTGATGCCGCGCATATCGGCCGTGGGCTCGCTGCCGCGCGGCGGCGTCGGCTGGCCGTCCACCGTGAACTTCATCATGCGAATACGCGTCATCGGCAGCCCGTCGGAGAAGCTGGCCGACTTCACTCCCGGCAACGCCGAGATGCGCTCCAGCGCCTGCTGGCAGAAGTGGGCGAGTTGCTCGTTCTTCGCATAACGCGACGGCGGCATGCTGAAGTGCATGGTGAGCACGTGGTCGGCGCGGAAACCGGGATCGACGTGTAGCACCGAGATCAAGCTGCCGATCATGAAGGCCGCCGCAATCAGCAGCACGACTGCGAGGCTCACTTCACCGACGACCAGTGCGGCGCGCACCCGGCCAGAATGACGCTGGTTCGGCGTCGACTCCTTCAACACGGCATTCACGTCTGTTTTCGAAACGTAGATCGCCGGAATAATCGCAAAGACGATTCCCGCCAGCGTGCCGATCGCCATAGTAAACAGCAGAACCGCAATGCTCAGGTGAACTTGTTCAGGACGTTGCAGGTCTGCAGGTTTCAATGCCAGTAGCAACTGAATTCCAAGATAGCCGACTGCGATCGCCAACAAACTGCCGAAGAAGCTGAGCAGCAGCCCTTCGACGATCATCTGCACGATCAGCTTGCTGCGGCTCGCGCCCAGCGCTTTGCGGAGGGCAAGTTCCTTCTGCCGCGCCATGGCGCGAGTCAGCATCAGGTTCGCAAGATTGGCGCAGGCCAGCAGCAGAATCAGACCGACTGCGCCCAGCAGCGCCAGCAGGTTCCGCTGCAGTTGTTTGCCGACATCTTCTACGTAAACCGGAAAAATGTTGATACCGCCGAATCCCGCGTTCAGCGCCGGATTCTGCTCCTCCAGACGCTTGGCGACGAGATCCATCTCCCGCCGCGCCTGCTCCAGCGAGACACCGTCCTTTAGGCGCGCAAACACCTGAACCTTGCGGCGGGTCAGGTCCGCTTCAGTGCGCTGTGTTGCCGGCTCGTAAGGAATCCAGATGTCGGGCTTGCGCTGCTCGGTGCCTTCGCGCGTCGAGGGTAGATGAAAGTTGGCCGGCAGCACACCTACCACAATGTAGGATGTGTCATTCAGTGTGAGTGTCTGCCCCAGTACCCCCGGACTGCCGCCAAAATGGCTCTTCCAATATGCATAGCCGAGGATGGCGGCATGGCTCTGCGAAGGATCGCCTTCGACAAAGTCGAAGCTGCTGCCCACCTCCGGGGTCACGCCCAGCACGCTGAAAAAGTTCGGCGAAACGCGCGCCCCGGCGATGCGCTCCGGTTCGCCCATGCCAGTGCGATTCAGGCTTACATCTTCAAATCCCGCGATGCCGTCGAAGACATGCTGCTGCCGTACCCAATCCTGAAAGTTGACGTAGGCCGTGGGAATCCGTTCGCCAATGACCGCGCCGAGCGTCGGATTCTTCTCCCAAACCATAACCAACCGGTCGGGATCGCGATATGGCAGCTTGTGCAACAACACCGCGTCCACGACGCTGAAGACGGCAGTATTGGCGCCAATGCCCAGCGCCAGCACAAGAATGACAACGGAATAAAAGACAGGCGACTTGCGAATCAGGCGCAGGCCAAAGCGAAGATGCTGGATGAAAGAGCTCATGGCCAATCGTCATTATCGCCGAGAAGCAGGTGTCACGGGCTGGGGATTAGGGGCTGGGACGAGTACTGTTTCACGCGTCTGTCATCCTGAGCGGAGGCGGCCCGCTCTTGGCCGCCGCAGTCGAAGGACCGCTATTGACGGCAGGTCACGCGCGGCCATAGGGGTTCTTCGACTGCGCTTCGCCGCGGTGCGGCTACGCTTCGCTCAGAATGACTAGGTAATAAAATTTGCGGCTCGAAACTAACCATTACCACCAGGCGCCACCACTAACCGCGACCCACAAGCCCCTCTCCACTATCCCCTAGTCTCTAGCCCCTACCCTTCTCGGCCGGCGCTTCGCCGATACCGATGCAATTACGATTCGCCCGGACTGCTTGCGATCCAGCGGACGCGAGGCATTCTCAAGCGCAGCCTTCATCAGCGCTTTGACAGCCGGCTCATCCAAGGTCTTGGCGTCTTCCAGACGAATGGTTCGAACAATCTTGCCGTTGCCGCGCAAGAGTTTCTGCGGATCGGGCAGGCGGTCTCCGGCAAAGAAGCACAAATTAATCCACCGCGGATAAATTGCGATCGACATGATGACTTCGGACGCCCGCTCCACCGGGCAGAATCCCACGACCAGCGCATTGTAATTGTCGTAAACCATCTCCACCGCGCCCGGCAGGCGGTCACGCATCTTCCCAAGGGTGGCCTTGGCCTGCGCGGCGATCTCAGGGGAGAATCGCGCGATGAACTTGTTGAGCTCGGTAGCAGCGGAGGCAACCTTCATCACGAGTACGGAGCTCATCATAACTGCTGAAGAGGTTTCGGCGAAGAGACAGGCGGAAAGCCCGGCAGACTACTGCGACGCCTTTGCCTGCTCCGCTTCTTGATGCACAGTGGCTGTGGTCGCGTCTTTCGAAACTTTGGTGGCGGCAACCTTGTTGCGTGCAGGCAACGCACAGACGGCGGGCGGATTCGTCATCTCCTTGGCGAAGACGCGATAGCTTCGCGTTCGCGGCTGCAACGTCGACCAATAGGAAGATTTGGTCACCAAGGGCTTGTGCAGGTTGACGATCTGGTTGTCGAGAATCTTCACCCCACATTCCAAATTGTTCTTCGGTTGCAAGATACTCTTCGCCGGATCGTCACTCTTTAGCTCGCGATCCTTGGCCCAATCGAAATCGCAGTCATAGCGCTTCGCGTCCTGGTAGGTCAGTTGCAGTAGCCCTTCACTGCGGACCGCGTGCTTGCTCACGTCGTCGACTTTCGCGACTTCCAGTTCCGTGTGCCGGACGCGAGTCGTAGGATTCAGCCCAGCTTCGGCTCCCGCCAAGGCCTGGAAGAAGTACGCCCAGAAGACCCGCTTGTCAGTGTCGCTCATATCGTAGAAGCGCGGACAGTACCGTCGCACATCGCGCGGTACCTGCGACGAAAGCATCTCAGGAGGAACCGCCTGCTCGACGATCTTGTCCCACGCAGGATCCCAGGTCTTGCCGCCGAGCTCTGCTTTCTTGGCATCAATTGGCGTGGGAGGCGCGGGTTTGGTCGCTTGCGCGTGCAGTGCAGCTGCCGTGTATAGCGACAAAAGAAACACGAGAACTGGGCGCGAAACGTTCCGCATAGTGCGTGTGACCGTCAGCCAATTAAACTGTCGGATTCTGTTTTGACGCTTGCTGGGGACTTGCAGTTGCCTGGCTACGACAGCCCCGTCATCGGTGGGTGCGGAAGAAAGCACTTTCGAGTGGATAGAGTCGGCCCAGCCGTGCCTCGCCTCGGCATGTGGGAAAGCAACGCCTCACTTCGTCCCATATACATCGGTTTCAGGGCCCAATAGACTCATGGCCATGGCTGCGGAACTCGATCGACTGCGCGTGGTGCTGGTCGGCACACGCAACCCGCTCAACATCGGAGCGGCGGCGCGCGCCATGAGCAACTTCGGCGTTCTCCGCTTGCGAGTGGTGAATCCCTACGATGTGGCGTTTCGCGAGGCCCGCTCGGCGATGGGTGGAGCGCCGCTGCTGGCCAAGGCTGAGCTCTTCCAGAGTGTGGCCGAAGCGGTGGCGGATTGCACTCTTGTCGTCGGAACCACTGCGGTGCAACATCGTGAGCTGCAACATTCGCTGCGACGTCTTGAATATGGCGCGCGACTCATTCGCAAACAACTGGCCTCTGGACGGGTCGCGCTGTTGTTTGGTTCGGAAAAGACCGGCCTCTCCAACGACGACCTCAGCCACTGTCACTGGCTGATGCATATTCCGACTCGGCGACAACACCTCTCGATGAATCTCGGCCAGGCTATCGCGGTTTGCCTGTACGAATTGGTGCGCGATTTGAAGCGCGCGACGCGCCCGGAGAAAAAGGAGAAGCGCGCCACCTCGGGCGAGATGGAACGCATATCTGCGGCACTGCTGGAGGCGTTGCATCGCAGCGGCTATGTCAATCCTATAGCGATCGCTTCAACCGAAGAGCGCGTGCGCAGGATGGTTCGCCGCCTCGATCTGTCGTCGCACGACGCGCAGTTGTGGCAGGGGATGTTGCGGCAGATTCTGTGGAAGGTGAAGTCCGGGAAAGCCGAGGACTAAGAGCCTTACGCGCAGCTAAAGGGTGCTCGGTCCCGGGATTCCAGCACCCTTCTTCCCGCGCATATTGCGTTCACACGTGCACGGGCGAGATCTGCACATACTGCTGCAGAGACTGCGGCCGTCGCGTGCGCGCTGTTACCTTCGGCAACGTACCTTTGTACATAGCAATTTCGTCGCAAGCATTCTGGCGCGAGCACTTAACGCAGTCTTTGAA
>JBARGS010000163.1:0-9071 GCA_049798495.1 Candidatus Korobacteraceae bacterium
CTTTAGCTCTTAGCCTTTAGCTCTTAGCCTTTAGCTCTTAGCCTTTAGCTCTTAGCCTTTAGCTCTTAGCAAACGCGGTCTAGCTACTCGCCTTCGCCTTTCGTTTTTCTTTCTTCGCCGTCACCCTCGTCTTGAACCGCGTTGCCGCCCGCAGGCATCGTCGAGCAATACCGCCTCCCCGAGCTCGTTTGCTAAGAGCTAACAGCTAAGAGCTAACAGCTAAGGGCCCGCTGCTCCTGTCATACTCCACCGTCAGTCCCCCGCGCAATCACCATCTTGCCCAGCAAACTGTTGGGGAATATCTGCGTCACTTCCACCTGCACATAATCTCCCGCGCGCGGCTCCTGTCCGCCATTGACCACGAAGTTCAGCGTCTTGTTCTGCGAGGTGCGCCCTATAACCTGTCCGCGAGCCGCGTTCTTCCCTTCCACCATCACTTCAAGAACCTGTCCTAAGTGCTTGGCATAGCTGGCTCGCTGAATCTCCCGCTGGCGCTCCTGCAGAATCTGCAAGCGGCGCGATTTCTCCGCCTCAGGGACGGAGTCGATGTACTGCAGCGAAGGCGTATTTGGCCGCGGCGAATACTTGAACGAGAACACGCCATCGTAGCCAACCTCATCCAGCAGGCTCAGGGTCTCGGCAAACTCCGCTTCCGTCTCACCGGGGAAGCCGACAATCACATCGGTCGTAATGCTGATTTCTTTATTGCGCGTCGACTTCATCCACCCGATGCGTTCTAGATACTGCTCGCGCGTGTACTCACGAAGCATCGATTGGAGCACGCGCGACGATCCGCTCTGCACCGGCAGGTGTACGTGGTCGCAAAGCGCGGGAACAGCATCAATCGCATCGATAATGTCCCGGGTGAAGTCCCGGGGATGTGAGGTCGTGAAGCGTACGCGCCGGATTCCCGGCAACTCTCCAATCGCAGTCAGCAATTCGGCGAAGCTCTTCTTCCCTGCCGGATCGCGGTAGGAATTCACGTTTTGCCCCAGCAGTTGAATGTCGGTGTAGCCGGCATCAGCCATGCGGCGAGCTTCATCCAGCACCGACTGCGAGGTGCGGCTGCGCTCCTTGCCGCGGGTGTACGGCACCACGCAATAAGCGCAGAACTTGTCGCAGCCCTCGATGATCGTGATGTATCCCCGATGCGGGTTGGTGCGTGCGGTGAACTCGGTCTCGAAGGCCTGATCGGTCTCGCGGTCGTCGAGCCCCGTCACACGAGTGGCTCCCGACTCAATCTGCACCAGCATCTCCGGCAGATTCCGATACGACGCCGATCCCGCCACCAGGGAGACATAGGGCGCGCGCTCAAAGATCTTCTCGCCCTCCTGCTGGGCCACGCAGCCTAGAACAGCAAACCGCTTCCCTTCCTTGTGCAGCTTCTTGAAGTCGGCGAGGCGGTGGAAGACCTTTTGCTCAGCCTTATCGCGAATCGAGCAGGTGTTGTAGAAGATGAGGTCAGCCTCTTCCTCGCGCTGCACCTGCTGATAGCCTTCGGAGATTAGCGTCCCCACGACCTTTTCGGAGTCGTGGAAGTTCATCTGGCACCCGAAGGTCTCGATGTAAAATGTCTTTTGCGGCGAGCTCACACCCATCCTCGGAAAGTATCAGTATATCGTGTGGACACACACGTTCGCTGCTCCGAAAATGCAGCCTTCGTTCGCAACCCAGAGCGAGCCAGAGGCGGCGATCGCACTAGGCACTGATCAACGCAAACGCTCGGACGAACGCAGTCCAAACCCCGAGCGCCGTCAGGCGCGGAATAACGTAGCCCAGGACGGAGCGCAGCGGAGTCCTGGGTTGCGTAAGTTTGAGAATCCTGGGTCCCGGAGGGACGGCAGGGCTTCTGAAAATAGCTTTCCTCGATAAAGCGCCGCTGAAATCCAACTCGGATCGAACTTTCTACGTCACTGGCACGGACCCGCTTGGTTTGGTATCTTCGAGCCATGCCGCTTTCCTCCAGCATCTGCGGAGTCATCCTGGCCGCGGGCTTCTCCACCCGCATGGGCCGCGACAAGGCCTTGCTGCCCTGGCCTCCGGTCGCCGAAGGAACACCGGCTGCCAACACCTTCCTCGGCGCCACCATCGATCTATTCCAGGCCTACACCGATCTGGTGATCGTCGTCGCCGGCGCCAATGCCCCGCATCTCACTCCCGTCGTTTATGCCCACGGCGCATTCCTCGCGGTGAACCGCCATCCCGAGCAAGGACAATTTAGTTCCCTGCACGTCGGATTGCAGGAGGTGCTGAATCATGGACGGGATGCCGCCCTGGTCGCGCTGATCGATCATCCGCCGGTTCTGCCGCGAACCGTAAAGGCTTTGCGCCAGGCCTTCCTCGATGCCGGTCCCGATATCTGGGCGGTAATCCCGGAAGCCAGGCGCGGCGACGAAGTACTACACGGCCATCCCATTCTGATTGGCCGGGAGATGATCGAGGCATTTCTGCGCGCCCCGGTGGAGGGAACCGCCCGCGACGTCGAGCACCGCTATCGGCAGCATGTGCAGTATCTGCCCCTGGAAGATCCGCGACTGACCGCCAACATCGATACCCCGGAAGACTATGAGCGGCTCGCGCGCGCGGAGATGATCTCCTCGGAGAAGCAGTTTTGACGACGAGCAACTCCCTGCCCCAATCCAGTCAGTTTGTTGAATCCGTCCTGGCCCTCAAGCCCTCGATTGCGGTCTTCGATTGCGACGGTACCTTGTGGAGCGGCGACGCCGGCGCCGACTTCTTTTATTGGGAGATCGAGCGCGGCCTCGTCAGCCCCGAGATGGCTGCGTGGGCACACGCGCGCTACAAAGAATATGTAGCTGGAATTGTGGGCGAAGAACAAATGTGCGGCGAGATGGTCACGCTGAATCGCGGAGTGTCGCACCAAACGTTGCAGCGCGCCGCGGAAGAGTTCTTCGATGAGATCGTCAGCCACCGAATTTTCCCTGAGCTAAAGGAACTGACGCAGCGCCTGCATGAGCAGGGCTGCGAGCTATGGGCCGTGTCGTCGACCAACAATTGGGTAGTTGAGGTGGGAGCGCAGCGCTTTGGGATTCCTTCGCAACGTGTGCTCGCAGCTTGTGTTCACATCGAAAACGGTTACGCCAGTGACCGCCTCATCCGCGTGCCCACCGATGAGTTGAAGGCCGTCGCCATTCGCGACTCGATCGGCCAGCCAATGGAAGCTGTCTTCGGCAACTCCATCCACGACCAGGCCATGTTGGAGTTGGCGAAGTATCCTTTCTGCGTGAACCCAAATCCCGACCTCGAACAGCTCGCGCGCGCACGCGGCTGGACGGTGTACCACCCGTTACAAGCCGTACAATGAAATTCGGCCTTGTCGTTTCGACAGAAGATGGAGTGCACCACAGCGAGCGCCGTAGGCGCGGAATACCTTAGCCCAGCGCTTCAGCGCTGGGTAAACTGTATTTGAAGATATGAGTCCCTTTAGGGACGGCACCGGCTTACGAGGAAATTCTATGTCCTCCATGATAGGGACCGTCGCACTCTCCCCCGACTCCACCGAAATCTCCCGCCGCCCACTCGAGGCCGAACACTGCGCGCTGCTAGTTGTCGACATCCAGGAAAAACTGTTGCCCCCAATCTTTAACAAAGATGCCCTGGTCAAGAACTCGCAGCTGCTCATCCGCCTGGCGAAGATTCTCTCCATCCCGGTTGTGGTGACCACCCAATACAAGAAAGGTCTTGGCGGCGTTGTCCCGGAGATCGCTTCCCTGCTGGCGGATGTGCCGACGCTCGATAAGCTGGAGTTCAGTTGCTTCGCTAGCGATCCGTTTCGGTCGCAGCTGAAGTCGCTGCCCGGCAATCGCAATACCGTCCTGCTTTGCGGAATGGAAGCTCACATCTGCGTGATGCAGACGGCCCTGGGCGCTCTCGGCGAAGGTTATTTAGTGCATGTGGCGTCGGACGCGGTAGGTTCGCGCGCAGAGTGGAATTGGAAGATCGGGCTGGACCGCATGAAGGCTGCAGGGGCGGTCATTTCCTCGACTGAGATGATGATGTACGAGCTACTACGGTGTTCCGGCACGCCCCACTTCAAGGAACTGCTGCCATATTTGAAGTAATCGCTACTGCCAGCCGCCGGCACAGAACGCCGTTCTAGAGAGTCCGAATTGGGCCGGGATACTGACCCACAATAGGATCAAGGGTTAGCAGCGTAACACCTTCGAACGTGGCTTGTGCTACCAGTAAACGATCGAAGGGATCCTTGTGAATCGGTGGCAGGCTCTCGATGGCGACGACATGATCGCTGATGATTGGTAACTCGTTATAGCCATTGTCAAGTAAGCCGCGGCGCAGAAGCCGGGCGTCCACCCTAAAATCCTTGCGACCCAATCCGCACTTGATCGCTACCTCCCACAAACTGGCAGCACTGAAAAGCAGCTCATTGTGCACATCATTAATCAGGCGACGCGCCCTGGCTGACAGGCGCTCGGGTTCACCGGCCGCCCATAGCAGGAGATGTGTATCCAGCAACAGCTTCATGCCTCACCCGCGAAGATCCGCGCGATCTCCCGGCGGTTCATCCGGTCGAAATCGTCGGGTACGGCAATCTGTCCTGCCATGAACCCGAGCCGGCGAAGTTGTGCGCCGGTGGGAGCGCTTAGCGCGGTGACTTTGACGACGGGTTTACCCGCCTTCGCAATGATGAAGGGCTCGCCTTTGCTCGCCTCTTCGACCAGTTTCGACAGCTGCGTCTTGGCTTGGTGGATGTTAATGGTTTTCATGAAGGTTAAACTAAGCTAACTTAGTTTAGTCCATTCGGCCACAGCCCGCAACCTTCTTCTCGAATTCCCGCTGACGTCGAAACGACGATAAATGCCTGGGGGCGGAACACTTCTCGAGGAGTAGCGGCTGGTCAACCGCGCTGTCGTGGAAATGGTGATTCGGTGAGAAAGTCGGCCCAGGGGATCGCAAATGGTCTGCAGAGTCACCTAAGTCATTTGCTTTTGGCTGCCCCCCAGGGATTCGAACCCCGATATGCTGATCCAGAGTCAGCTGTCCTGCCGTTGAACGAGGGGGCAGTAAGTGCGGATGGAGAAACGCGTCGCTTACACGACGCTGCATTTCGATTGTATTGTTACCTTGAACGGAGCGTCAACCGCGTCAGCACCCGCGCCTACGACTAAGGGCGCATACGCGCGCCAGTTGTTGTGCTGCCAAGGTCCGCAAGCATCACGATATATATCGAATGCCTTCCGATTTTGGGGCAACGTCCAGCTTGCCCTTCCTGACGCAAAGCAAAAAACCCGCCGAAGCGGGCCTAGTGTTCACTGAAATCCGGTCTGCGCCTTACGCTGGCTCTAAATTCAGAGCGCGCCTGAAAGATCCGTGATCGTTCTTGATCTTTTCCTGCAGCAGCATGATGGCATAAATCAATTGCTCCGGACGCGGCGGACAGCCCGGGACATACACATCGACGGGAATCCACTGATTGACGCCCTGCACCAGCGCATAGTTATTGAACACGCCGCCCGAGGTCGCGCAAGCGCCCATCGAGATCACCCATTTGGGTTCCGGCATCTGCATGTACAACTCGCGGATGACGGGCGCCATTTTCTGCGAGACACGGCCGGCGATGATCATCAGGTCCGACTGCCGCGGTGACGGACGAAACACCTCTGCGCCGAAGCGCGCGATGTCAAACCGCGACGCGCCCATCGACATCATCTCAATAGCGCAGCACGCCAGGCCGAAGGTCATCGGCCAGATGGAATTCTTGCGCACCCAGTTCACAACCGCGTCCAGCGAGGCCATGACCACGCCTTCGTGCTGCTGCTCGCCGAAGGTGGCGCGGAGTATGGCTCGCTGGCTCTGATCCGAGCCGACCAGGTTGTCAAAGCGCTCATGCCCCGACTCAGGATTGTCGAAGTGCGGAATCCGGCTCTCGCTGCCCATATCGCTCATAATTATACCTGCTTGATTGGATGCTCGGCCTGAGCGCCGGACGCAACCCTGCTCGCTCACACCGTCAGCACCACCTTGCCGAACATCTCGCTCTTCGCCAGGTACTCATGCGCCGCGCGCGTTTCGCTCAGCGGGAAGGTGCGGTCCACGACCGGCTTTAGCTTGCCGCTGAAGACGTGCTTCAGCACCTCGTGCAACTCGCCCATTTCACCCATGTACGAGCCCAGCAGCGAGATCTGCTTTGCGAACAGCACACGCAGATCCAGGTTGCCTTCGTAGCCCGTCGTGGCGCCGCACGTAACCAATGTCCCGCCGGGCTTCAGCGATCGCACGCTGTCGGGCCACGTCGCCTGGCCCACGTGCTCGAAGACGATGTCCACGCCCTGCTTGTTGGTAATGCGCCTCACCTCGTCGGCAATCTTCTGCTTGTAGTGATCGATGGTATGATCGGCGCCCAGTCCGCGGGCCTTGGCCAGTTTGCGCTCGTCGCCCGCCGTGGTAATGACCTCTGCCCCCAGCATCTTGCAAATCTGGATGGCCGCCGACCCCACGCCCGACCCCGCACCCAACACCAGCACCGTCTGTCCCGCCCGCAGACGAGCGTGCCCCAGCAGCATGTGCCACGCCGTCAGGAACACCAGGGGAACGCTCGCGGCGTTCACAAAATCGAGCGAGTCAGGAATCGGGATGATGTTCACCCGCGGTACGGCAATCAACTCGCAATTGCCGCCGTCGACGGTGTTGCCCAGCACCGCGAACTCCGGACAGAAGTTGTGATGGCCGCCAGTGCACTGCTCGCAATGATTACAAAAGACCATTGGAGCCAGCAGCACTCTTGTCCCCGGCTTGACATCCGTGATGTACTCGCCCGCTTGGACCACCTCGCCCGCGATATCGCTGCCCAGAATGTGCGGCAAGGTAACACCCCGCAAGCCGCCCCGCACCCACAGATCCAGATGGTTCAGCGCGCAGGCACGCACCCGAACCAGCACATGATCCTGGCGTAACACCGGATCCGGCGCCTCCTCATACTTCAGAACCTCAGGCCCACCGAACTCATGAATGCGAACGGCTTTCATCTGCCCTCCCAAAATTCCAATCAGAATCGATGTACGTCGGAAGCGGACTCGCCTATGCGAAGCATCATTCTAATTGACTGTTTTGACTTAACCGCAGCCGACGGCAATAATCGAATGGCGTGGACATCTACGAACAAATCGTGCAGCTTCGCCGCGCAGGCCGCCGCGGAGCTGTCGCCACCATCACCAACGTTCGAGGCTCCATTCCCTCTTTTCAGACCGCGAAGATGCTGGTGCGCGACGATGGCTCCATCGCGGGCACCATCGGCGGTGGCTGCGTCGAAGCCGAGGTCTGGCAGGCGGCACGCGACGTGATGGAGGAAGAGAAGCCGCGCTCGCTCACCTTCAACCTCAACAACAATCCAAAATACGATACCGGCCTGGTCTGCGGCGGCACGCTGGAAATCTTTATCGAGCCGGTGCTGCCTCCGGCGGTGCTCTACATCTTCGGCGCCGGACACGTCGCTTATAACCTCTACAAAGTCGCTACCCTTGCGGGCTTCGAGGTGGTAGTGATCGACGACCGCGAATCCTACGCCAACCGCGAGCGCTTTCCCGACGCGCGCGAAGTCATCGCCGAAGATTTCGAGACCGTGACCAACCGGCTGGGTTTATGCGAAGGCGCCTACATCGTTATCGTCACCCGCGGGCATCGCGACGACATGCGCGTGCTGCGTTGGGCGGTGAATGCCAATGCTCGCTACCTGGGCATGATCGGCTCCCGCCGCAAGACCATCTCCATCTACAAAGAGCTGGAGAAGGAAGGCATACCGCCAGACAAGTTCGCCGACATTCACGCTCCGGTAGGCCTGGAGATCGGCGCCGTCACGCCGGAAGAGATCGCCGTAGCCATCGTCGCCGAAATGATCGCCGAGCGCCGTCACGCGACCAACGGCATTGTCAGTAAAATGTACTCTTACCCGCCTAGCCGCGCCGCTGAGCACGACGAGCAGGACTCAGCCCAAGAAGAGCCGACAAGAAATCCCCTAAGTCGTTCATGAACTCACCCCGCTGTCATCCTGAGCGGAGTGTCCGCCTGTATTTTCGACCCGCCGCGTTTGCGGGTCGGGCGGACACGCAGTCGAAGGATCTGCGTTCTCCGCTGTGCGAACATTTCCGCTCTACTTCATGCCCAGCAACTTCTCGATGTCCGGCGCGATCCGCTCCGGCGGGGTTGTCGGCGCGTAGCGCTCAATCACCTTCCCCTGCTTGTCGACCAGAAACTTGGTGAAGTTCCACTTGATGGAATCGCCCAGCAGGCCGCCCTTCTTGCCCTTCAGGAACTGGTACACCGGATGCGCGTCGCCGCCGTTTACGTCGATCTTGGCGAACAGCGGAAACTCCACGCCGTAGTTCATCTCGCAGAAAGACTTGATCTCGCCGTCGGTGCCCGGCTCCTGATGCCCGAACTGATCGCAGGGAAACGCCAGCAGTTCGAAGCCGCGGTCTTTGTATTTGGCGTAAAGCTCCTGCAGGCCCTGGTATTGCGGCGTAAATCCGCACTTGCTGGCGGTATTCACGATCAGCAGGACTTTGCCTTTGTAGGCGCTCAACTTCTTCTCTTTGCCATTGTTCAACGTCGCGGAAAGTTCGTACAGGCCCATCGCTTTTCCTTTCACCACCGGAATCACGGAGAGTCGAAGGCATATCGATCTGACAGACAGATTCGCCTATGCGAGAGAAACCCCTGCCGTCCCTACGGGACTCGGGACGCATGGGAGTCGCGTACCCCGCCTTGAAAGGCGGGGCTATGATCTTCCGTCCCGCCCCGCGGGACTTGGCCGTAGAGCCAGGGAGCTATCCTGCCGCAGCATGCGATCATGCCGGTTTACGAGGCGCTCGCAGTACTAACGGTACGAGGCAGACCTTGGAAATCTGCCAGGAGTCCGCACTCCGGCAAAAGCTGACGGCTGACTACTGATAGCTGACGGCTGCTTTTCAATACGCTTTCGCAATCACCACCCGCCGGTCGACCTCTTCCCCGGTCACGATACACTTGCCCGGCCCGTCGTACTCATCGACTAGCGGTATACAGCGGATCGTTGCTTTGAATTCCTTCATGCGCGC
>JBARGS010000164.1:0-18671 GCA_049798495.1 Candidatus Korobacteraceae bacterium
GGGAACGATTCAAAGAGCAATTCTAAGCGTTACGGATAAGACTGGCCTGGTCGATTTTGCGCGCAAGCTGGCAGCCATGGGCGTGGAACTGGTCTCCACCGGAGGCACGGCAAAGCTGCTGCGCGAATCCGGCATCACGGTCAAAGATATTTCCGATCTTACCGGCTTCCCCGAGATGCTGGATGGGCGGGTGAAGACGCTGCATCCCAAAGTACATGGCGGTATTCTGCACGTGCGCAGCAAAGCCGAACATCGCGCCGCGGTCAGCGAGCACGGCATCGAGCCGATCGACATGGTCGTCGTGAACCTCTACGCCTTCGAGAAGACGGCTGCGAAAGAGGGGGCGGAGTTCGAAGACATCATCGAGAATATCGATATTGGCGGACCGTCGATGGTGCGCTCGGCGGCAAAGAATTTTCAGGATGTGGCGATCGTGACCTCGCCCTCCGACTACGATGCTATTGCCGATGAAATGAAGAACAGCGGCGGATCGCTGTCGCTGAAGACCAAGTGGCAGCTGGCGCAAAGAGCGTTTGCGACGACCGCGGCGTACGATTCGGCGATTGCGTCGACTCTAGAACGAATCGGCGCGCCCGAGAAAGATGGCGCGAAGTTTGAGCTAGGCAAAGACGAAGGATTTCCCGAGACGCTGCGGCTGAATTTCCGCAAGGCGTTCGATCTGCGATACGGCGAGAATCCGCACCAGAAAGCTGCGCTGTACTCGGATGATTCAGGCAAGGGCATCGCCAGTGGCAAGCAGCTTCAGGGCAAGGAACTCAGCTACAACAACATTGTCGATCTGCAGGCCGCATGGGATTTAGCGCAGGAGTTCGACGAAGTTGTGTGCGCGATCATTAAGCACACCAATCCCTGCGGAACAGCCGTTGCGCCGACGCTGGTTGAAGCCTATAAGCGCGCGTTGGAGTGCGATCCGGTGTCGGCCTTCGGCGGCGTGATTGGCGTGAATCGTCCGATCGATCGCGACACCGCTACCGAGATGGCGAAGCTGTTTGTCGAGGCCATTGCCGCTCCCGGATTCGATGCTGACGCGCGCGCGATCTTCGCGACGAAGAAGAACCTGCGCCTGGTCGAAGTTGTTCCCATGGAGCAGAAGTGGGTGCTGAAGAATGTTTCCGGCGGTGTGCTGCTGCAGGACAACGACATGCGCCCACTGACAGATGCCGACCTCAAGATTGTCAGCGAACGCAAGCCCACCGAGCAGGAGATGCGCGATCTGCTGTTCGCGTGGAAGGTCTGCAAGCACGTAAAGTCGAACGCGATTCTCTACGCGCGCAACGGCCAGAGCACCGGCGTGGGCGCAGGCCAGATGAGCCGCGTGGATTCGGCCAAGATCGGCGCGATGAAGTCGGTGCTGGGAATCAAAGGCTCGGTTGCGGCGTCGGATGCATTCTTCCCATTTCCCGATGGCGTGGAGGAGATTGCCAAAGCGGGCGCGACGGCGATCATTCAGCCCGGGGGCTCAGTGCGCGATCAGGAAGTGATCGATGCGGCGAACCGGTTGGGGCTGGCTATGGTGCTGACAGGGGTGAGGCACTTCCGGCACTAGAAGGCAGTTGTCGGTTGTCAGTGGTCAGTACTGGAAGACCGTGCACCCGATTTACTTTTCCGTGAAACCATGCGAAACACCGGCGTCTCGATTGGTTATGTGGATCGGAGGTCTCACACATTCAGGGCCTGAAGCACCATTTGGAGCAGTTCGTCGCCCATGTTCGTGGTACCCTGAGCACCGCGGCTGCGCGCTTCGATCACATTTCTGACGGCCCTTGATCCAGCGTAGATGAAATACGGAGTCTGATCCCCGCTGCCTCGCAGCGCTTCCAGCAGTGTGTAACCGGCTCGCGAATCCGGGGGTCTGCCCATGTCGCTAATGATCGCGTCGAACTGTTGTTTCCTCAGCTCTGCCAGGGCTTGCCCCGTTGATTGGGCCAGCACGAAATCGATGTTGTAGGCCGCCATCGAGCGGCGCTCAATGATGTTGTTGTCTGGTCTGTCATCTACCCACAAAATGAGCTTTCGGGGCTTTTTTGTCTCCCTCTCCGGTCCCAGACTCTTGACTAGTCTGGAAGCTTCCTCGTCGGCGGCCTTGTCGCCGCGCTTGGATGGTGTCGCAGCGGGAACTGGACCTGACGTGCGTGCGATGGCCGTCGCAATTTTCTCGGCCAGCTCTCGAACGGCACGACGAATTTGCGGGTCGTTGGGCGGCAGGTCTGCCTGAACACGCCAGTCATATCGCTGACGGCTCCCGATTTCGGAGGCAAGCGTGTCATCCTTGAGCAGTTCCGGCCGTTCGAGTACCGGCGCGGTCACGAAGTAAATGGGGAGAATGAGGTCGTCTCTGCCGAGACTCTTCTCATGCTCTATGAACTGCTTCAACTCATCGCGACAGGGATCGCTCTTAAAAAAAAGCGGGGTGACGACTGGTATTAGGAACCTGGATGTCAAAATCGCTTCAGTGAGTCGTTTCTTCCACTTTTGACCGAATTCGATGCCGTCAACGTCTTGGAAAATGTTGAAAGTCCGATCGCCGGTAACGACCTGAACGCCAAGTTCCAGCAAGCGCCTCAATGACGTAATCGCACCGCCAAAATACTCGTCGTCCAGTCTGGTGTAGCTAAGGAAGGCTTCGGGGGGATCAGTCACGGTCTTAGTCCTGTATCGGCTTTTTGGACAGTCCGGTCATTGTAATGGGAGGGTGACGGAAAGACTAGCACTTGACTGCGGCGCGGTTGCCCCAGGTCTTGCGGGGTTCGAGACTTGGGAGGTTATAGTCGGTTTACTAACTTCCCGTGTTGGCAATCAGAAGCGAGAGGGTTTGTCAGAGATTGAGAGCTCTAGTCGTGCATCTTATTCACCCAGGGCTCGAAAAATACGAGACCTGGGGCACCCGTGCAAAATAAGAAGGCGCTTCCTGGAAGATCCAGGAGCGCCATGTCTTTTCATCTTGAGTTGCGTCTCTCCTTGATCGACTTAGCTGACGACTGACGACTGACGACTGCCGGCTGATAGCTGACGGCTGAAAGCTAATTTCTGCTGCGGAACTTTGACAGCAGGCGCAGGATCTCGAAGTAGAGCCAGATCAGCGTGATCATCAGCGCGAAGGCGCCGTACCACTCCATGTACTTGGGAGCGCCGGAGCGTGCTCCGTTCTCGATGAGATCGAAGTCGAGGACCAGGTTCAGGGCTGCGACCACCACAACGATGAGGCTGAATCCGATGCCAATGGGTCCGGAGCCGTTGATGGTGGTGAAGCGCACCCCGAAGAATCCCAGGATGAATTGCAGGAAGTAGAAGACGGCGATGCCGCCGGTGGCGGCGACGATGCCGAGCCGGAGCTTATCGGTGACTTTGATCAAGCCGGTGCGGTAGGCCACGAGCATCGCGATCAGCGTGCCAAAGGTGAGCGCTACGGCCTGGATGGCGATGCCGTGGAAGCGCTGCTCCAACAGGGCCGAGACGCCGCCCAGGATCAGGCCTTCCAGCAGCGCGTAAATCGGCGCGGTGATCCCAGCCCACTGCTTTTTGAAGATGGTGACCATGGCGACGATAAAGCCGCCAATGCCACCCACCATCACCGGCAGAGCAACTGAGGCCATCGCATCTTCAGGCGACACCGCTGCCGCGCCAAAGAAGCGGTTCCATGTCCAGGCTGCGGAGACGACGCACAGGATCAAAAGCAGTCCCGTCTTGTTGACCGTGCCCGATACGGTCATACTTTCGCCGTAGGCGACCTCGCCAGTGCGGAAGGTGTCGCCACTCAGGGCAGGGTTCGACGTTCTCATCAGTTGCGGCATGGTTCTCCTATGTAAATAGCGTACTCGTTAGACGCGCGTTCGCGCTACTCGGATTCGGGAGGGGACTGTTCGCTCTTCGCTCTTTGTAGTTTACTTCTTGCCAGAGGGAGGGGCGGCAGCGATTGCAATAGGGGTCCTTCGACTGTGGTTCGCAACGACGGCGAACCTCCGCTCAGGATGACACCGGGAATAGCGAAGGGCGAACAGCGAAGAGCGCCTTCTAGAACAGCGTTTCTTGGCCGCTGCGATCGACCCGTGGCCGCTTCACCCCGAAATGCTCATACGCGAGATGCGTAGCCACGCGCCCGCGCGGGGTGCGGTCGAGAAAGCCGATCTGGATGAGGAAGGGCTCATAGATCTCTTCGATGGCGTCGGGCTCTTCGGCCAGCGATGCCGCCAGGGTGTTCACGCCTACCGGGCCACCCTGATATTTCTCGATGATGGTGAGCAGCAGCTTGCGGTCGATCTCGTCGAAGCCGTAGCGGTCGACCTCCAGCATCTCCAGCGCAGCCTGAGCCGTGGGCTTGTCGATCTTTCCCGCACCGCGCACCTGCGCGTAGTCGCGCACGCGGCGCAGCAGGCGGTTGGCGATGCGAGGTGTGCCGCGGCAGCGCGTGGCAATCTCGATCGCACCTGGCTCGTCGATCTCGACGCCGAGAATCTCCGCCGAGCGTTCAAGGATGATCTTCAGATCGGCATGGGTGTAGAACTCCAGCCGCAGTACGATGCCGAAGCGCGAGCGCAGCGGCGCCGACAGCAGCCCCGCGCGCGTGGTTGCGCCAATGAATGTGAAGGGCCGCACCTCGATGGTGTGAGTGCGCGCCGACGGCCCCTGCCCGATGATGATGTCGAGCTTGTAGTCCTCCAGCGCGGAATAAAGCAACTCTTCCAGCGCGGGCTGGAGGCGGTGGACCTCGTCGATGAACAGCACCTGCTTGTCGCGCAGGTTGGTGAGGATGGCGGTCAGGTCGCCCTTGATCTGGAGCGTTGGCCCCGAGGTTTGCTGGAAGGCCGCACCCAGTTCGTTGGCGATGATGTTGGCTAGCGTGGTCTTGCCCAGTCCCGGCGGCCCGTAGAGCAGCACATGGTCCAGCGCCTCGCCGCGCGATTTGGCGGCCTGGATAGCGACCTCGAGATTGTCCTTGACCTTGTTCTGCCCGATGAACTCGCGCAGCCGCTGCGGACGGAGTTTCAGCTCGAAGGACGAATCGTCTTCGAGTGGAACGGCGGAGACGATCCGCTCGCGGTCGGGGTTTTCGTTGGGTAAGGGCACGCAGAGGCGATAGTAAAGGGAAGGACGTTACTGCTGCAACCAAGCCATTATGACTGCCAAGGGTCAAGCAAACGGATTCCGCAGCTTTCGAAGTCCGCAATGTTGCGTGTCGCCAGCATAGCCCCATGCCGTTGGACAATCGCGGCAATCTGAGCATCCGACTGGCTGATGGGGCGGCCTCGCCCGCGCCGTTGCGCGGCAATCCGAGAGAAGATCCTGGCGGAGTCGGCGTCAAATGCGAGCGTACGATCTAGAAAATCCCGGTCGAAGATCGCTTCTGCCAAAGACAACAGTTCTTCGCGACGCTTGCCCCTCGGAAGCAACTCGATACCGAAATAGACTTCCGCGACAGTAATTGCTGTAGTAAACAGTTCGGTCGCCGGATACTTATCAATCCAATTTAGGACACCGTGATCGGGAGTTGCTCGCATCAGCTCGGACGCAACATTCGTATCAAGAACGATCATTTTCTGAAATCAGGAGGTTCACGCATCGGCTCGCGTTTTGGGAGCTTCAGTTCGACTCCGCCCAATGCGGAGAACCGCCGCCGAATAACCTGTGCGAGATTTTCCCTCTCCGGTTCGGCCTGGGCAACGGCGGTGCGGAGAATTTCCCGTGCCTCCTCTTCCATCGACCGGCCATGGTGGGCAGCCCGCACACGCAGGCGCGACTTCGTTTTTTCGTCGAGCTGGCGAATCGTTAATGTAGCCATGACAGCAATGCTAGCATTGCTGTCATGGTTCACACAAGCCTCTGCTCAAGTAAAAGGGCTTGCCTTTCACTTAGGATGACGGTGCAGTCCGTGCGCGCTGACATTCTCAGCCCTCCAACGTATCATGACCTTTCATCATGAAAAACCTCGGCATGCTTCTTTCCGGACGCGGGTCGAATTTTGAGGCTATTGCCGACAACGTCGCGTCGGGCAAGCTCGACGCGAAGATCGCGGTCGTCATCTCGAACCGCGCCGAGGCAGGCGGAATCGAGTCGGCGCGGCGACGCGGGTTGAAGGCGCTGGTGATTCCTTCCAAGGGCAAGGTCCGCGAGGAGCACGATCGCGAAGTTGTTGCGACGCTACGCGAGCATCAGGTCGATCTGGTCTGCCTGGCGGGATACATGCGCCTGCTGTCGCCGTGGTTTGTCCAGCAGTTTCCCAATCGCATCCTCAACATTCATCCCTCGCTCCTGCCGGCCTTTTCCGGGCTCGAGGCGCAGAAGCAGGCCTTCGATTACGGCGTAAAGGTCTCTGGCTGCACTGTACACTTCGTCGATGAGAACCTCGACCACGGCGCCATCCTCGTGCAGAAGGCCGTGCCCGTGCTCGATACCGATGACGAGCACACGCTGGCCGCGCGCATTTTGGAGCAGGAGCACATTGCATATACCGAGGCGATCCGGATTGTGCTGGCAGGAAACTACAAGATTGAGGGACGCAGAGTAGCTAGCAAATAGTCGTCAGTTTGCAAATGCACTAACTATGGCAGGTGGTGCACGGCAAGAGGCAGACTCGTTTGAAAAAGACATTATCTCTGCCAAAGAACAGGCCGCCAAAGCAGAATCGCATCTCGCGGACGCTTTACAGCGAGCAGTGGCAGCGGAAACCGAGGCGAACAAGCTGAAAAATCGGTTCGCTGACCGAGCGTTGACTGACGAACAAGCCAAGTCAATCGGAAATGCAATCGGACCATATGCTGGCCAAGAGTTTGATGTGACCCCATATTGGGATTTGCGAGAACCACTCGCCATAGCAAATCGAATCGCAGACGCAATGATCTTTGGGGGCTGGAAGTACGTACCCCCAGCACAAACTGGAATATTGCTTGGCGGAGTTGTGGGCGTAGAGGTGTACGTGCATCCCGCAGCTCCAGACAAAGTGCAAAAAGCCGCAAGCGCCTTAGTGTCGGCGCTCAACGGACAGGGCATTGAGGCCAAGGTAGTGCAGCAAAACCCCAAGAATCCAATGACCTCAAAATCCACTTAAACGTGGGGACGAAAGAATAGTGAGCCTGTGGATTTGAAACGGCACCACTACCGGTCTCCATAGCGTTTCGTGCTGCTCGACGGGGATGTGTATAGTACCGGGGCAAGATTCCTCAATTCTAGCGAAGGTCATAACGATGGGCGAATACGTTTTGCCGCACGAAATGGCGGGCGAAGAGCAGCGCCTCAGGCTGATGTCTGCCTTGCTGGATCCGCTTGAGCGCGGTCACATTGAGCGGCTGGGATTGCGGCCGGACTGGCGCTGCCTGGAAGTGGGCTGCGGCGTTGGATCGATCGCGCAATGGCTGGCCGAGAAAGTTGGGCCCACCGGACATGTAGTCGCCAACGATATCGAGGTCAGCTACGTTGCCGATCTCAAAGCGCCATGCCTGGAAGTCCGCCGTATCGACATTCTTCAGGACAGGATTGAAGCTAACTCTTACGATGTGGTCGTGTGCCGCGCCGTGCTGCACCATCTGCCGGCAGCCCGCCAGGCGGTGGAGCACATGATCGCGGCCGTGGAGCCGGGAGGCGTGCTGCTTTCCATCGAGCCGGACATGCTGCCCTCGACGGTCGCGGAGCCGGAACTGATGCGACGTTCTGGCAGGGATGGCTGAAGTGGTCGGCGGAAGCCAACATCGGCTACTTCATCGGTCGCAAAATTGCCGCCTGGCTGGATTCGCTGGGCCTCGCCGATGTCGCAGGGGAGGGCCACACGGCGCGCTTCAACGGCGGATCGGATTCGGCGAAATGTTGGACCATGACCATCCGGGAGTTAGCGCCCTCATTGCTGCAGTCGGGGCACATCAGCGAAAGAATGCTCGAAGAGTTCTATGCCCGCTATCAGGACCCGCACTACTGGACGGGTGTAATCACCTTCACCGCGAACTGGGGACGCAAGCCGGCGTAAGGCGGGAGGAGATCAGTCGGCAATCGCCGCCCGCGCCTCTTCCTGCGGTACGGCGATCGGGACGATAGTCAGCATGTCGGTCTGCACTTTGTCCCACTGCTGGATCAGCAGGCCCTTGTCTTCGAAGAGATCGCGGATTCTGGTCGAGTTCCAGCCCACAACTTCCTCAAGGATCGGAACCAGAATAGCCAGCGCGCTGTCACTGATGACCGATCGCTTGGCGATGGGCGCCAGATACTTGTTCTCCGACACAGCGATGGTGTAGCCGTCGCGCCGGTTGACGTGCAGCATCACGTGGATGTCGGAGCTGCCGTCGCCGACGTACACGATGCGATCGGGACCGGTCTTCAGCTTCTCCAGCAACTGATCGATGACGGCAACCTTGCCATAGCCGGCAGTCACCTGCTTAATGCGTTCGATTTCGCCGTCGGTGTTGTACTCGAACTCAGTGCCGTAGATGTGATCGGGCGGGATGATGCCTTCGAGTGCTGAGCGAATCACCTCCACCGGGCCGGCCGAGATCACATAGAAATCGAAGTGGTAGCCCTCGACCTCGTCCGACAGAAAGCTGTAAAGCGAATCGATATTGGGCTTCAGGCGAACACGCTTGCCGGCTTCATAAAGATGTTCGCGACGTATCTGCGAGCGGAATTCGGGATCGTGCAGCAGCAGGTAGGCGAGCTCGCCGCCCTGCTGAACGAGGTTGAGCTTGGCCATTCCCGTGGCCTTGCGTTCGAACTCGCTGTTGGAGATTCCCAACAGCTCGGCCAGGACATAGCCCGAGTCGTTGAAGCTCAGGGTCTGGTCGAAATCGCTGGCGAATATGTAGCGCTTTTTCAGTTGTGTCTTCTCTTGCATAGTTTCAGATTCAGGTTGATGTTTGTGCTGGTGCAGAAGCGCACGCAGCTCCTCGATGTGAAGTACTGTCAGGTTACTATGATTAGATTCGGGTGGGAGTTGAAGGATGATGAATTTCGAGGAAAAGAGGCTAATGCGCTGGTTTATGAAGCAGATAGGGATTCTCGCCTCCCACCGTTTGTGAAAGTAGGGGCCATCTGCGCCTTGATTCGGATAAATAAGGATTACCCGTCACTCGAAGTATGACCGCCAGCCCAAGGTAAAATTTGGATGTCAAGAACACGTTGCGCGCTACGGGAGATAGGAATGTCCGGTCCATGGCGAGTATTGCTGGCAGTGCTGTTCATCGCTCCCTTCTGCGGGGCCGCACAAGAAACCCACGAGCACAGCGCGCCTGAGACCCTGGGAGAAGTATCGTTTCCGATTTCCTGCAAGCCGGCGGTTCAATTGCAGTTCAACCGAGGCGTGGCGCTTCTGCATTCGTTCGCTTACACGGCGGCCGAAAATGCATTTCAAGAGGTAGCAGACCAGGATCCCAAGTGCGCGATGGCACATTGGGGAATTGCCATGACCTACTTTCACCAGCTTTGGGACCCGCCTGTTCCGCCCGCGAACACTTTGATTGCTCAACAGGAGATCCAGCGGGCACAGCAGATGGGCACGAGTTCGGAACGCGAGCGCCAGTTCATCGACGCGCTGGCCTTGATATATCGGGACGCTGCCACGGTTCCCTACCGCACCCGGGCGTTGAACTACGAGCGGGCGATGAGCAGCCTGGCGTCAAAGGATCGAAAGGACACTGAAGCACAGGTATTTTACGCACTGGCGCTCCTGGCCAACGAGTCGCCTGCGGACCGCACGCATGCCATGCAGAAACAGGCCGCCGATGTGCTTGAGCCACTTTACCGCGCTAACCCGCAGCACCCCGGAATCCCGCATTACCTGATCCATGCCTACGACAATGCGGAGCTCGCCCCCAGAGGTCTCCCGGCGGCAAGGGCCTACTCCAAGATCGCGCCTTCAGCGCCGCATGCATTGCACATGCCGTCGCATATCTTCACGCGGCTCGGCTTGTGGCAAGACTCCATCGCCAGCAACGTGGCAGCAAGGGATGCGGCACGCCAGCAGGGCGACACTGGAGAAGAGCTGCACGCGATGGATTACCTGGTGTATGCCTACCTGCAAAGCGGAAACGATACGGCGGCATCTGAGGTCGTCCAGCAACTTCGGGCCACGCCCGAGCTGAACACTGGGAACTTCAAGGTGGGATACGCCTCTACGGTGATGCCGATTCGCTACGCGGTTGAGCGGCGCCAATGGGCTGAGGCAGCCAGCATTCTTCCTCCGACGGAGGCCCCGCCTCACGTGATTGCGATTGCGGTCTGGGCCCGTGGAGTTGGACTCGCTCGCAGTGGGCACGCCACCGAGGCACGCAAGGAAATCGATAAGTTGGGGCAGATCGAACAGCAGCTGCGCGCGTCAGGAAACAATTATTGGGCCACTCAGACAGCGATTCTGCGGCGCGAAGTCCTGGCGTGGTCGGCGCAAGCGGATGGGCAACCCGATAAGGCTGTAGCCTTGATGCGCGAGGCTGCCGCTGAGGAAGACGCGATCGAGAAGCTCCCCGTGACCCCAGGACCGATCGTCCCTGCCCGCGAACAGCTTGGTGACTTGCTGCTGCAACAGAACCAGCCGGGCCCAGCACTCGTAGAATTTCAGACGGCGCTGGTCAATGCACCGGGGCGGCGTGGGGCATTGCAGGGCGCTGCCCGGGCCACTGAACTCTCCCGCCAGAAATAGCCTTTATCAGCGCGATGCACAACGGCCGGCCCTGGAATGACCCGCCTGCCGTCAAGTTCCACAAATTCTGCTCGCCGGCGGCACATCTTTTGATATCCTCCGCAAGAACACTCTTCATCTCGACGCGGATTGATGCTGCCATGAAGATCCTCATTCTCACTACCGACCAGGAACTCGCCCTGCTCCGCAAACGGGTTCTGGAGGCGGCCGGCCACGACGTGATTGCGCTGAGCAGCGAGAAGGAAGCGCTGGAGGCGGCGGAGAAGCAGGTGCCCTTCGATGTTGCGCTGATGTGCCATCATCTGCCGAACTCCACCGCGCGCAAGATCATCCGCATGTTCCATGACGGCAAGCGTCCTGGCAAGGTGGTTTACATCGCGCACATCTACGGCGAATGGCCGGAGGTGGAGGCGGATCGCTATGTGGTGGGAGCGGACGGACCGGACGCGCTGGTGCGTGTGGTCGCTGAGGCCGGTCCGACAGGCGCCGCCTGACTACTTCGCTGCGCCATCCGGCTGGAAGATGCCGAAGATGTTGCCTTCGGGGTCGTTGCAGTAGGCGAGATAGCCTACAGTCGGCACGGTCATCTTTGGCACAACGACTTTGCCGCCATGCTGCTCGACCTTGGCGGCGTACTCCTCGATGGAGCTGACCGAAATCGAATTCACGGTCCGTGGCTGGGAGTCTTTGTTGCGCAGCACGGCGCCATCGATGCCCATTTCCGGCGAGGAACCCGTCTTCATCAGCCAATATTCTTCCCCGCCCCATTGCTGCGCCTGCCATCCGAAGACATTCTTGTAGAACTCGACGGCCCGTTGCGGGTCAACCGCTCCCAATTCGAAGTGAACCACACGATTCATAATCCCTCCGATTCGCCCCTCTACGGCACTCGTCATCCAGATCGCTGATGTCCGTGGGGTCTCCCATTCGACGGCCTTCGCGGATTTTGGTTTCAGCATTTCTGAGCCCAGATAACTATCCTGTACTTCTGTCTGCCCGCCCCTCGGATAAGGCGTTCTGGCCCGCCTCTTGGCGTGAGGGGCCAGTCTAACTTTCGATACGCAGGATGAGGTGATAGGCTTTCCCGGCTATGTCTGACTCCAACGATGAGCTCTTGACGCGCGCTGCGCTGGCGAAACGGGAGGACCGCTTCGCCGATGCGAAGCAGGATCTCATTGAGGCGATTGCGGTTCGGCGCCAGCAATCTGCCGGCGCCGATCTGGCGCAAACCCTGCGCTTGCTCGGCGAAGTTGAACGCAGACTGCGCAACAGTGCGGCTGCGCGTGAGCACTATGAGGAAGCCGTCGCTCTGTACCGCGGCGGAGATGACACTCTCGCCCTTGCTCATACCGTTCGTCACTTGGGCGATGTCCATCACGACGCCGGCCATTCCGAGCTGGCCGAGCCCTGCTATCGCGAAGCGCTCGAGCTTTACCGCAGCCAGCCGCAAGCTTCCACGCTCGATGTGGCAAACGCCATCCGCAGCATGGCGGTGCTGAAGAGCGAGGCCGGCGAAGTCGAGCAAGCGAGGATGCTGTGGGAAGAAGCCCGGGGACTGTACGCCCAGGTGCAGATCGCCGAGGGCGTCGCGGAGTGTTCGCGGCGGCTGGCTCATCTCGCTGGATAACGTCAACCCACTCGCTCGCCTGAACAGTAGCCATCACGAAAGTTACTGCCCGCCTTCGATTTATGCTGCAATCGCAGTCGAAATCGTGCTACAAACAATGCACAACTTTAGCTGCTGCCTGCGTCTAACAGGGTAACTGCCAAAGATTAGGGCCGAGGATGGTTCCGGCGCCAGCCGCCGGAGGGGGGAGGTGCCACGTGGATGTAGTTATGATCGCCGTGGTGGGTGTGATCCTGGTGAGTTACCTCGTGGGGTCATTGACGAGCTCAGTGGAAACTGAGCAGAAACTGCCGCATCGGTATTAGAGCGGCACACATTCTAAAAGGCGCGGATAGCTTAGATCATCCGCGCCTTTTGCTTTGCGCCCAGCTAGCTGCGAGACGCGGTTCTTGCCGCCGCTTTCGGACTGCGCGCTCCGGCGCTGAAAGATGTGTCCATCAATTTTCCATCCGCTAGAAAGGCTGGTAGGTTGGGCAGCAGAACCCGGAATTTTGCATGAGCAAAGCGCGAACCAAGAGAGCGCCGTCGACGTCCCGTTCAACGACTGCAAGCCGGAAGCAATGGACACACTCCTCGACTGCGCGCGGGCTGCTAGTTTCAGTTGTAGTGGTGGTGCTGATCGTTGCCTTGGGCTGGTCGAGGCTGTTGCGGAACCGCGCCGTAGCTTTCGGCAGGACAGAAACCGGCTCGGCAACTGCCGCCAACGTCGCCGGGCATCCCAGCACGGCCCAGGGAATGGGCCAGTCTTCCTCTGTTGCAGCCGGGTCGACCAAGGGCAGTTCGGCGTTCGGACCCACCGTTTCCAATCCCGGGCCTGCCCCCAAGAACGCGCCCGCTGGAATGGTTTGGATTCCCGGCGGCGAGTTCTCCATGGGAGCCGCTGATCCGCCGGACATGGACGACGTCGGCATGAAAGCGACCCAGGACGCGCGTCCGATTCATCGCGTGTACGTCGACGGCTTCCTCATGGACAAGACCGACGTAACCAACGCGGAGTTTGCCAAATTCGTAAAGGCCACGGGATACATTACGGTGGCGGAGCGCAAGCCGCGCGCCGAGGACTTTCCCGGAGCTCCGCCGGAGAATCTGGTTGCCGGCTCGGTAGTGTTCGCAGCTCCCGATCATCCCGTTCCACTCAACAATCAACTTCAGTGGTGGACGTATATAGCAGGAGCGAACTGGCGGCATCCGCTGGGTCCGGATAGCAGTATTAAAGGCAAGGAAAACTATCCCGTGGTGCAGATCGCATATGAAGATGCGCAAGCCTATGCGAAGTGGGAGGGCAAGCGTCTGCCGACGGAAGCGGAGTGGGAGTTTGCGGCGCGCGGCGGCCTGGCCGGCAAGCCTTTCGTCTGGGGCGATGAGTTCCGGCCCCGCGGGAAGTGGATGGCAAACACTCATCAAGGACACTTCCCTGACAAAGACACCGGCGCCGATGGATACGTTGGAATCGCGCCGGTGGCGGAGTATCCGCCGAATGGATACGGGCTCTACGACATGGCAGGGAACGTTTGGCAATGGACCAGCGACTGGTATCGCCCTGACTATTACCAGCAGCTGGCGCCAGGTGTGACGCGTAATCCTCGCGGGCCGGATTCTTCCTTCGATCCGTCTGAGCCGGACCAGCCCAAGAAGGTTCACCGCGGCGGATCCTTCCTCTGCACCGATCAGTACTGCTCGCGCTATATTGTCGGCACTCGCGGCAAAGGGGAAGTCAGCACCGGAACAAACCATCTTGGCTTCCGCTGCGTACAAGAGGTCAAGCCGTTATCCGCGAAGTCGAGCCAGGCAGGGAACGATCACTAGCAGCTTTGGTTGAGACTATCCCGAAACATTTCTTAACTCTCATCCAGTTGACTTGCGGATTGGGCCAGAGAAAAATTAGATATTGCAGACGGTCCAGGAAATGGATCGGGATAAGGAGTGATTCATGAGTCGATCAGCTGCGATCGCAGCGTTTTTCCTGCTGGCGATCGCGGTATGTTTTGGACAAGATACCTCAGCCCCGCAGAATTCAGCAGCCGCCGCTCCGTCGGGAGGAGCTAGCGACGCCAGTACTATGCATGGAATCATTCCCGTGCAGTTAGCCAAGTCCATCGACTCCAAGAAGCTGAAGGAAGGCGATGAGGTCGGCGGCAAGACGATTGCCGCACTGCACACCGGCAGTGGCATCCTGATACCGAGCGGCAGCAAAGTGATTGGGCATGTGACCCAATCCAAGGCGAAGTCAAAAGGCGATCCGGAGTCGTCGCTGGGGATCGTCTTCGACAAGATCCAGGCCGGCAGCAAGGATCTGCCGATTAAAGGTGTGATCCAGGCGGTGGGACCCAACCCGTTCGACAGCGGGGGCCCCGACACTGGGGCAGCCGGTGGTGGCACGATGGCCGCGCATGGCGGAGATCCCACGACCATGGCCAGTCCTTTGTCAAGTCCGGGCGCACCCATCGGGCAGAAGCCAGGGCAAGCCGGAGGCCAGCAGAGCAAAATCCTGAATGCCCATTCGACGGGCGTCGTCGGTATCAAGAACCTGGAACTGGACAGCAATTCAGTGCTGACCTCCACGAATAAGGAAGTGAAGCTCGATATGGGCTCGCAGATTCTCATCAAAGCCGAATAGAACCAAGCTATGAGCTACTCGGGATTTTCCGGCGGGTAATCGCTTGCGGGCCATCCTTCCTCTCCTCATGGACGCGAAGCCGGGTCCGGAGGAGACTGCTCTTACGCTGAGCTGACAACTATCCTCCTGGATAGACGACTCTCTCTTGCGATAGTCCAGCAACTCTGGTTTACCATGCTCCGCTCAACCAGCCGGTTTGCCGATTCCTGTCAAGTTGCGCGCGGGCAATCGGTTGCGGCGCAAGCCGGCACAGCTTGCGTCGCTCCAGCTATAAGCGAACCTTGGGAATCGAACTTGCTCTTACCACAAGCAGGTACGAATCCAGGAGGTACGCATGAAGGCTCTAAGGTATTTCGTTCTCATGATGGCGGTCGGCGTTGTTCCGGTCTTCTTAACCCCGGCCTACGGACAATTTGAGATTAGTCCGGATCATTTCGATCAACCGCCGGCCAAGGTCGCGGCCAGTTCGAAGGCGCACAACAAGCACAACGGAGCGGCGTCTCATCACCACTCCAATCAGTCCAAGATGGCAACGAAGCGTGCAGGTGGTCGAGCACACCATCGCGTGGGGCGCACCTCTGCGTAGCAAGTAATCGTCGTTAGCGAGGAGCGTCTTGTCAGCCTAAGTCGATTGCGATCAGGGTTTGCTTGCCGCCCCGCAGGCGGCTGAAAAAGTCGCCGGTGATCTTCAGCCAGCCGTACTTGCGGCGCAGCAGGTCCTGGGCATGCTCGATTTCCCGCTCATCGCAAATACGGGCGCGCGCGTCGACCCAGGCGCCGCGAAGCTTGCCGCGAAAGTTACAGGGCGCAATGCGGGCCTTCGGATTGTTGCGAATGCGCTTAACCTTGCCTGCATTCGCTTCCGAGTAAATGTAGAAGATAATTCCCTGCTGTTCGCGCCTGTCGCTGGATCTCGGCGATTCTTCCGGCAGCCCTTCCTGCGCGAGAGTCACCTCGGGTGGCGGCCCCCAGTCCTCGGCAAACCACACCGGCGTGCGCACACCGACACCGTTCTTGCGGAAGGTTTCCAGATTCAGATACTTCGCATCGGCGAATTGTGCGATCGGGTCAGGCATCGACGGCACCTCACAGATGAGCTTATCGCAGCCCGGGAGGTATCGCATCCGACCGCGAAGTTGGGTAGTGGGTCAGTTTGTTTGTCATCCCGAGCGAGCTTCCTTTGCGAGAGAGGGATCTGGGCGTGCCGACTCGCGCCGGCGCGCGAAAGGCACGCATCATTATTCAAACTGACCCCACTACCCGAAGTTGAATTCAACCGGCAGAAAAAACGTGCGGCAAAGTTCGGTTACTGCTTGCCCGACCCGGTTGCGCCGTGGGCTTCCTGGTTCATGATCTGCGCCGCAGCATCGCGAGCCCCAGGCTGATTGGCGGGATGCAGCGTATCAAGGAACGACACCAGCGCCGCCACCTCGGCGGGATTGAGGTTCTTGCCATAGGCGGGCATGTTGCCGCCGCCCTGCAACACCTGCCGCACCAGTTGAGCATGGGTCTTGCGGACCGCCACGGTGTCGAGGTCAGGACCTCGCATGCCACCTGAGCCGCCGATCGAATGGCAGTTGCGGCACTGCTTCTCCTGGAAGATCGCCGCGCCCTGACGCTCCAGCGGCGAACGGCCATTCAGATACTGCACCGGCACCGGATCGCCGCTCCACGCGTTCATGATCGGACTCCACGGCGTGTAGCCCGCGAGATGGGTGAGCGTGCCGAGGGCGACAGCGGTCAACAGAATCGTGACTACGGCAATCGGACGCCGCTTCCAGCTCTTCTCACCTTCGCCGGCAATGAATGGCAGGCATATCAGGAAGCCGATGATGACCACCGGTCCAATCAGCAGCGCCGGCGTCTCCATTGCCGGCGGCAGATACGCCAGCAACGCATACAGCCATTGGAAGAAGAAGTCCGGCTTAGGCACGGTCTGCACGATGGTCGGATCGGGCTGGCCGTTGGGACCGTAAGGGCCGAAGAATGCCGCGCAGACCATCACGCTGGCGATGACGATCGCGGCGAAGAACATGTCCTTCCACACCGCGCCCGGAACGAAGGGCATGCCGTCTTTGTGCGCCAGTTCCTCGTATTCCTGGACGTAGGTGGCACGCCTCACGATGCGGCCAGGCATAGGCCACTCGTTGATGCCGAGCTTCAGCACCATCAGCAGATGGACGGAGACGAAAGCGATCAGCAGGCCGGGAATGACGAAGACGTGGATCGCGAAAAACCGCGACAGCGTGTCGCCGGCGATGATGGGTCCACCCAACAATAAGTGGACGACCCACGCCCCAATGAACGGCACGCGTCCGCAGATGGCCGCGCCAATGCCTAACCCCCAGTAGGCGTCCTGATCGAAGCGCAGCACCTGACCGGTGAAGGCCATGCCTAGCGTCATCAGCAGCAGGAAGACGCCGATGATCCACGTCAGCTCGCGAGGAAATTTGTAGGCTCCGAACAGCGCCACCTGCACCATGTGAATGAGCACGATGGCGACCATGAAGTTCGATCCCCAGCCGTGCACGGCGCGGAGGAACCAGCCGAGGGGGACACCGTGGTTCAGGTAATTCAGGCTGTCCCACGCCTGGCCGGCCGAAGGCACATAGATCAGCGCCAGCATGATGCCGGTGAAGATCTGCAACATGAAGACGGTGAGCGCGGCGCTGCCGAAGACATAAAACCAGCTGGCGGACTGGCGGGGAACCGGGTGCTCCATCGTCTGCTTGAGCACGGGTTCGATCTTTAGGCGCTGCTCGAACCAGTCGCCAATCTTCTTCAGCCTTGACATCCCTTGCTCCTCTTATAAAGGCTGGCGTTAGTCGAGAGCGTGGGCAGTTGACCGCCTTCGATCATCAGGTGGCCGTTCTCCACCTTGTATTTGTATTCGAACAGACCACGGGGCGGAGGGCCGGAAGCCCGCGAGCCGTCACGGTAGTAAACGCCGCCGTGGCAGGGACACATGAACAATCCGGACTGCGGGAACCACCGCACCGGGCAACCCAAGTGCGCGCAGTTGATGGCAAACACCTGGAAGGTTTCACCCTGAACGCGCCGCACCCAGCAGGGAATGTTGTCGGTCTCGCCATCCCAGGCATTGGAGATGGGGTTCTTGTACTTGGCAAGTCTCGTCTGGCCTTCGGGAAATTCGTCCAGCTCACCCAGGTCGATCCATTTGTGATAGCGGCCACCGTCGCCGCGCACGATGGGCCCGAGCAAATATCCAACTACCGGGATGGCCAGAACTGTAACCGCCAGGCCATTCAGGAGCATGCCAATCTTGACGAACATTTCCCGTCGGGAAACGTTGTTGTCGCTCAATGCAGTCCTCCAGGCGAGGAAGTCGCAGGTGCGGATGAAGCCGCCGGGGTCGACATGTCGGTGGGACGCTGCGCCGCCAGCCATGCCACAACGTCGGATATGTCCTGATCGCTCATGGGATGACCGGGCACGTTGTTGCGCCAGTCTGGCGCATTAAAGTCAGGACGCCCGACGATTACAATGGTCCGGAGCCCTTGATCGGTAATCAGACTCAAGTAATAACGGTCGACGATGGAACCAACCTTCGCGGTTCCCTTTCCGTCGGGCCCATGGCAGGACGCGCAGAACGTAGCAAACGCCGCTGAACCCTGCTGCGCGTTGCCGGGGGCTTTCGCTGCGTAAGGCGGCGCGGCTACGCCTTGCAGGATCTGCGGTTTCGCCCAGCGCTGGCGCATGCCGCTGATTATGGCGTCAACCTGCTTGCTGGTCAGCATGCCCCCTTCACTCTGCGCGAAAGCCGACATTGCCGTTCC
>JBARGS010000165.1:0-62869 GCA_049798495.1 Candidatus Korobacteraceae bacterium
AGAACAGCACGGCGGCGGTGAAGCATCTGGGACGCAGTTATGCCGCGCTGACCGAAGACACCACGCGCGTCATGGGCCGGCTGAAAGCGCTCTACCGCAGCCAGGCCATTGCCTGTGCCGGCCAGAAGCCGTATGCCGCACGGCATCGCGAACAGTGGTTAGCGAAGTTAACCGACAGCGGACTGCAGTGCCGCGCCCGGCGACTCTACCAGCAACTCGATCTGCTGCAAGAGCTGCGTCGCGATGCCCGTCGCGATCTGATTCTGGAGTGTGGCAAACATGGTGAGAGCAAGTTGCTGCGCAGCGTTCCGTGGCTGGGGCCGATTCGCGTGGCCCTGCTGATCGGGCGGGTGCAGACGCCGCATCGCTTTCGCACCAAGCGGCAGTTCTGGGCCTACTGCGGCCTGGCGCTGGAGACGCGCAGCAGCGCCGACTACCAGATGGTGAACGGCCAGTTGGAACGCAGGAAGAAGCCGGTCTTCATCCGCGGGCTGAACCGGAACCACAACCACGATCTGAAAAATCTGTTTAAGAGCGCGGCTACCACCGCCAGTGCCAGTGACGGAGTGTTCGGCCAGTTCTACAAAAACCTTCTGCTAAAGGGGGTGAAGCCGGAGCTGGCGCGGCTGACTTTGGCGCGCAAACTCGCCGCCATCACGTTGCATGTTTGGAAGAAAGGAGAACCGTTCGACGCCCAATATCTGAAGTCACAAGCCGCTTGAGCGCGCCGGATCCAAAAGACTAGACCGGAGTCACTCCACCATAGTCGATAGGTTCTGCGAGCTCGGGTTCGAGGGTAAGTATCCTGGGCGGGTTAGGCTGTGCGCCACTGGCGCCAAGTCTCACGGGCCACCATATGCTCCCTCGGATAACCCAATAAAGCCATAGTGCCGCGCCTGGGCGCGAGTCTCCGATAGAACCATGGTTGGCCACTGGCCACCGCCAGGCTTGGGTAGCTTCAGCATCGAACGACGTCGTAGCGTGGACATGACAACGGCAAAACCACTGCGGATCTCCGCCACTCGGCCTAACCACCAGGGCTGGATGTCAGAGAACTATCTCTTCTCCAGCGAAGGGAAAAGTGTTTTCTCTTGACATCCCCTTTTATAGAACCCGACTGTTATGCGTATCAGGAGAAAGGGGGCCGTCCGACTGAATGAGTGGAGCGCCCACAAGCTGAAGTTTCGAGAAGTGACTACTTTCCCGCAGTGAAGTGTCGCACTTACCCAGGTCTCGAAAACCGCGAGACCTGGGCCACCCGGCCTGATCCCACCCATTCGAAACCCGCGAATGAGTGGGGCACCCGGCATTTGGGGCGTCGCAGCGCACACGATGCGCGGCGCTTTGTCGAAAAACTGCGCAGGCCACGCTTTTTGCAGACAGAACGACTCGCATGGGTTTTCGAGCTTGCATTTTCCATGAACTCCCATCATGATTTCGGGGCGTCACGCAGGAGCCAATGAATGACTACTTTCCGCAGAGACATCCAGATTGTAATGTTAACGATGGTTGCAGTTGTCTGGTTTGCAGGTGCAGCCCTTTCCCCGGCATCCGCACAAACCCGCTACGAGTCCGTTTACAACGGACACAGGATCACCTATCCAGAATCCAGCATCCCCCGGCCCGGTCGCATTCACACGAACTACTTTTTCGTCGACTCGGATCAACTGGCCGCCCCTCAACCCCCCGCGGGTGCTGAAACCCCTGGGTCAGTAGCCTGCGTGTATAAGTTTGTGAGTGGACCAGCGGGGTGTCCGATTGCCACGAGCACAACAGTGCCCACCGGTGGTATCGGGGCCATTGCCATCGTCGACGCCGGTTACTACCCGACCGCGCAGTCCGACTTGGACGCCTTTGACTCCTACTTTGGCATTCCGGCTACGACCATTACGCAGGTCTGGCCCGGCCCGATACGGCCACCCAGTTACGGGGATTGGGAGGTCGAGGAAGCATTAGATATCGAATGGGCTCACGCCATGGCGCCGCAGGCCAAGCTGTTCCTGGTGGTATCGGCATTGTGTACAAGCCCGCAATGCGCGACCGATCCGACTTGGCAAGCGGTGCAGCTCGCCGGATATCTAGTGGCTCAGAACGGCGGCGGCGTGGTGAGCATGAGCTTTGGCGATGCGGAGATTTCTCAGGAAACTAGCTTTGATCAATACTTCACTACCCCGGGAGTCGTCTACTTTGCAGCCTCCGGCGATTCGGGACTTGGCGCGAGCCTCTATCCGGCAGCGTCACCGAACGTTGTGGCGGTTGGAGGTACTTATTTCAACCGCGACCAAAACGGAAATTTTACCTCTGAGCAGTACTACACTGGCGGCGGAGGGGGAGACATTAGTCCATACGAGCCGCGTCCCAGCTATCAGAATGGCATTGCAAGCATCGTAGGAAACTTTCGCGGCTATCCTGATGTTGCTTCCGACTTTTGCTGTGCGGCCATTTACCTCCAGGGCTGGGGTTCGGTCGGAGGTACTAGTTGGTCGTCTCCTACCTTTGCTGGTATCGTGAACGCGGCCGGCAGCCGACAACCGTCGTCCTTGGCGCAGCTCACCACCATGTACAACGAGCTGGCCAATCCCATCAGGTACCATGCTGATTTCAACGACATCACGACCGGTGATCCGCGTTGCAAAGTTGGTTGGGACCTGTGCACCGGCATCGGTTCCGCCAGGACTTACGCCGGCAAGTAACCAACGAGGCTCCCCGGATTGCCGGTTCGATCTGGCGTGGCCCACGTCTCGCGGTTTTCGAGACGTGGGAGGGTTCCACGCCACGATCTTAGCGGTCCTCCAGAAACGAAGGGGCGAGCGATCCTTCTAAGATGACACGGCTCAGGCCGACAACCTGTGTTCACCCGGGTCTCGAAAGTCGCGAGACCCTTCGACAAGCTCAGGGCAGGCTCCGGGGCACCCTGCTTCAATCTCCGGAAACGCCTAGGGCCTTCGTTACCGCCCGTACCTGAGCTTCTTCAGAAGTTTCGTGAGCCCCTGCATGGCGGCGTCGTGCTGGCGACCTTGCTTCTCGGCTTGCTTGACCATGGCATCGAAGAACTGCCACGGCGGCTCCTGCAGGCGGTGAAGCACGACAGTGTCTTTTCTCGCGATGACGAGGAACGGCGTCCCAGGTTCGATCGCGAGCGCCTTGCGAACAGGGCCAGGAATGACGATCTGTCCGCGGGAAGAGATGCGGGTCGTAAAGGGGCTTCTCATAGTACCTCGGTATAATTTTCTTACTTTAGCAAGGAGTAAGTAAAGTAGGATTCTTGCAAATATCTTACTTGTAAGAAAATCTGCAGGAGTATGCCGAGCGCGCATCCCGAAGCTTACCCGGCGAGCGCACACTACCAGATCGATGCTGTGATGCTGCGCGACCAGATCACGTCAGGCGCAAAGACGATTCTCTGGATACTGCTGGCTGCATCCGGTCTCATCTTTATCATCGCGTGTTCGAATGTCGCCAATCTGATTCTGGCACGCTCGGTGCGCTTGTTCGGCTAAGCCCCGTGAGGCGGCCTGTGCCTCGTTCACCGCAACTGGAAACGGATGCTCGGGCGCGAGACTGTACTCTGGCACGAAGGCAGCCACCTTCGCGCGCGCCGCGACCTGTCCAACTAATATGCGCCACCATGGAAGTAGAGAACGGCTGCGGCGGTGGCAGCGTCTTTGGGACGACACCACCATCCCGGCACACCGCCTACATCCGCCCTCTCGTAGGTTACACCGTCTGCAGCCGGCGTCTTCTCCATCAATTCATCGAACATCTCGCGCGCCGGCGACCCTGTTACGCTCCCTTTCATGGGGGCGACCATCCGGCGCATCTCCGCCATCGTGACGCGATCAAGCGGGTGCATTGGGTGATTCATCAACATACTTGGCCCTTTCTCCCGATGAATCATTCAACCGCTACGCCTCTCGAAGCAATTCAGTGCGGTACTTGGGGCGAGTGCTTTCACCTTGTCAATGAATGCGGCCTGCTCTTCTTCGTCTAATTTCGGAGGGGGCGTCGTACGTGTGGCGACCGATACCCCAACCTCCATGCAGAACCTCTCCTGTCCCGCAGGAGAGCAGATACGGAGCATGCGCACGGGCTCCGGCGAAGCGGTGTGAAACTGATGCGGAGCGTTAGCGGGAATGTTCACTGTCTGAGCAGCGCGCACCGTTGACTTCTTGCCACGGAAGGTCGCTTCCATCTCGCCTTCGAGCAGGATAAAGGTCTCCTCGAAGTCGTGCCGATGCGGTGGCGGTCCACCACCCGGCGGGATATGCATATCAATTACGCAGAATCGTCCATCGGTGTCTTCGCCGGTCACAGTGATGGTGTAGGTATCGCCAACCAGACCGATGTGAGGAAGGTTGTCGGGTTGAGCCAGGGTGAGAGCGCGTTTGGGATTGTCAAGCGGGATCGTCGGTACAGTAGTGGACATTCGTTCTCCTGGTTCAATGTTGCTGGTGGTGTTTCGATGCGGGCGTGATTGATCGCCAAATACCGCCTGGCATTCGGACCAAGTTCACGCCGCCCGTTGCCTTTGCCAATTCAGGACTGTTTCTTTAGCAAAGTCTTCGTATCGACGAGGCGCATGACCCAAGAGGTTCGTCAAAGTCTCGATGTCTCCCGCCTCTACGACGAAGCCACGTTCGAGATACCCCTGGAACATCATGCGGATGTCGAACGCCGACCAGGATGGGGCCCGCTTTCTCATCTGCTCCTCGAACGCATCCATGTCGTTACCTGCGTAGTGAACTTCCTTGCCTAGCACCCCGCTCCAAATCGATGCCACCTTGGGACCACTCAGGACTTCCGGTCCGACACAAGGCCGTTTCCCGGTACCGATCCGACTGAGCAACCAATAGCTTCCGGTTTGTCCTTTATTCGTCAACTATCGACGAGCCCGCGCGGTTGCGGCGCCGTCTTTGATAAGCGGCTACCTTCAACTTGTTTCCGCAAATATTCATACTGCACCAACGGCGTGATCCCTTTTTGCTGGTGTCGTAGAAGTGGACGACGCACGATTCCGCTTCGCACTTGCGGATGCGGGATGGTTCAATCTGAGAGAGCAATTTCGTCGCCGCAGCAGCGATCGCCGCCCATATGTCCTCGGGTCTTCGGGGTTCGATAAAGACCTTGAGCACCACCTGTGAGCGTTGCTTGCTGAGATGGGCGCGTTGCGGGTGTTCCTTCAGGAGTGTATTCACTTCCGCCAGGAATGCGTCTCCTGGCAGCGACCCGCCCTCCAATCGCAGGACCGATGCTCGCAGACGTTCGCGGAATGCGATCAGCTTCTTTACGAAGGCCTCTGCCCCACGCGAGTTACGCCATCCCCGAACCAGTGCTCTATCTTGCTGAGACGTGACGATTCCAGAAGCGATCAACCATCGTTCCAGAGCTGCGGCATTGGGCAGCAGCTCGGTAGGCTCACCTTCCAAAATCGGTTTCGTATTTAGGAAATCGAGTGCCAAGTGATTGCCGACGAATAAAAAGCCGTCCACCCATTCTGTTTCCCGTCGAGCCTCGCCCGCCATAAAGACCGTCCCCCACTATTCTCAAGAATTAACACCAATAACGAAACCTTTAATGGTGTCATCACATCTGAGGTCGTATTGCCTGGCCGCGATCAGCCCTCCCACGGCGGGATGCTGAATCAAGTGAACAGAAAGGGCGCCGTAATGACAACCTATCATCGTGCCAATGTCAGGGGACAACAGCTGTTCTATCGCGAAGCCGGATCAAAGGATTCGCCAACCCTTGTACTTTTGCATGGCTTTCCCAGTTCTTCGCACATGTTCCGTGACCTGATACCGCGATTGGCGGACAAGCTCCACATCATTGCCCCGGATTACGTGGGATTTGGCTATAGCGACGCGCCCAGCGCGAACGAGTTCGAATACACCTTTGACAACCTGGCAGCGTACGTCGAGGAGCTGCTGTTCAAGAATCTCGGCCTGCAGAAGTTCAGCGTTTACGTGCAGGACTACGGCGCGCCCGTCGGCTATCGCATCGCCTCAAAACATCCCGACGTAATTGAGAGCATCGTCGTGCAAAACGGCAATGCCTACGCCGAAGGCATTGGCGCTGCGTTCGACCCGATGAAGCCATTCTGGGTGAAGCGCAACGCCGGGACCGAGAAGCCAGTGCGCGAGCTACTGAAGAAAGAAACAACCACCTTCCAGTACGCGCACGGCGTGAAGGACACGGAGCGAATCAGCCCCGATTCCTACACGCTCGATCAACTCTTTCTCGACCGTCCGGGCAACGACGCCATCCAGCTCAATCTCCTCTACAACTATCAATCCAATGTCGCGCTGTACGATCGCTGGCACGAGTACTTCCGCAAGAGCCAACCGAGAATGCTGATTCTCTGGGGAAAGAACGACCCGTTCTTCACCGTCGAAGGAGCCAAAGCCTATCAGCGCGATCTCCCCAAAGCGGAACTGCACCTGATTGATACCGGCCACTTCGCGCTGGAAGATTCCAGCGAGTTCATGGCCGAACATATTCGGCAGTTTCTCAGTTCGTAGGCGCTGAAGTCGGAGAGCTCTTCTGCGGCCTGGCGGGAAGGATTTGACCAGTGGGCGTTTCCGGAGACATCACCGTAGTTGCCGCCCACGGCGCGTGGGCGGATGGCTCAAGCTGGAAAGATGTAATTCTCCGTCTTCACGGAGTAGGTGTGCGCGTGATCGCAGTTCCCATTCCGTTGACCTCACTTGGCGATGACGCGGCCGCCGTGAAGCGCACCATGGCACGCACGACAGGGCCGCTGATTCTGGCAGCTCACGCCTATGCGGGCGCCGTGATCGGCGCGGTTAATGATGATCGTGTGAAGGCGCTGGTCTACATCTCGGCACTCGCTCCCGATGAGGGCGAGACGGTTGCGCAGGTCTTCTACCGTGATGAGAAGCATCCCCAGTCGCCCCAACTCGCACCGGACACAGACGGTTTCATCTGGATGCCGGACGACGGCTTCCAAGATGCTTTTGCGCAAAATGCTTCAGCAGACCAAATCGCGTTATCGGCAGCCGTGCAGCGGCCAATCGCCCTGAAGTGCATTCAAGAGCCGGTTCCAAAACCGGGGTGGAGATCCAAGCCTTCCTGGTTCCTGATTGCGGAAGAAGACCGCATGATCAGTCCCAAGACACAACACTTCATGGCCGAACGAATGGGCGCCACCACACGATCGTTCGCCGTCGATCACACGCCACTGCTCAGCGCGCCACAAAAAGTGGTGGACATCATCCTGGAGGCGAAACAGGTCGTGTCCTCTTGAGCCCGAATGAAGCTTGAGAAGCCCATCGGTGTGCGGGCCATAACGGGATCCGCGTGTCGGGCATTCGAAGTCTGTTCGCTAAAGCCGGCAAGAAGGAGGCATCGTGAATTCTGTCGCTATTGTCACCGGAGCAAGCCAGGGGATCGGCCGATCCATTGCGATTCGACTGGCGCGCGACTTCTCGGCGATCGCGCTGGCTGCACGAAACGCTGATGAACTTAACGAAGTGGCAAATGCCGTAAAGAGTGCGGGAGCAGAACCGCTTGTGTTCGATGTCGATTTAAGCAAGGTCGAAGCCAACCAAACGGTCGTCAAGACGACGCTTGACCGCTTCGGCAGAGTTGATGCCCTGCTGAATATAGCGGGCGCAGTGCCGCAAATCGATCTGTTCGAAATGACGGACGAGCAATGGCGCGCTGGTATGGAGCTGAAGTTCCACGGCGCACGGCGCCTGACGATACTGGCCTGGGAAGCGCTCAAGAAGTCCACGGGCTCGGTCGTCTTCATGTCGGGCAGCGCTTCGCTCGATCCGAAGCCGGCTTTCGCCGCCGTCGCTGCGACCAATGCAGCCATTACCGCACTTGCCAAAGCATTCGCCGAGCAAGGCATCAAAGACGGCGTGCAGGTCAACAGCATCGTCCCCGGTCCGGTGATGACCAATCGCCGCCGCAGCTTCATGGAGAAGTGGGCGCCGGCGCACAACGTGAGCGTTGAAGAGGCGATGAAGGAGTTTCCCAAAGAAGCGGGAATCAGCCGCTACGGACAGCCGGAGGAAATCGCGGACCTGCTCGCCTTCATGGTATCGCCAGCAGCAAAGTGGATGACGGGTACATCTGTTCGAATGGACGGCGGCGAAATTAAAGGGATTTAACCGCCGCTGCTGCGTCGCCTTTTCATCGGGATAGTGAACGATAAAGGACGTTCACATCAACAACCCGTTTCCTTTACCGACGGGGAAGGTGGAAATCGGCGCCGACACTGCTGATTGGTGCTGAGTTTCTGCCCAGGCGAAACTCCGGGGACGGCTGAAAGGAGCCGCTTCCCATGTTTCCCAGAAGACAGCTTGGGTCCAGTATTAGCCCTGCGACCGTCACCATCCCTGAACTCGAACAAGGCAAGACAGCCGTACTCAATACGCTCGCTTCTGAACACTCTCGGCGAAGCTATGAATACGCCATCGAAAGGTTCATCGTCTGGTATTGCAGCGAACCCAGATTGACATTCAACCGTACCGTTGTGATGAGATACCGCTCATTCCTGGAACGTCTCTCCTTGTCCTCCTCTACGATCAACTCACGTCTTTCGGCGATTCGGAGGCTGGCCGATGAATCTGCTGAGAGCGGCTGGCTGAGCCCAGAGCTTGCGATTGGAATCCGGCGAGTGAAGGGAGTGAAACGGCTCGGACGGAAGAGCGGCAACTGGTTGACCCGCAATCAGGCACAAGACCTAGTAAATGCCGCTTCGCAAGCAGATCTGCGCGGCCGGAGAGATGGAGCAATGCCTGGATTGCTATTGGGATGTGGATTGCGGCGCTCGGAAGTCGTCGGTTTGAGGCTTGACCAGCTGCAATCGAGGGAGGGCCACTGGGTGATAGTTGATTTGGTCAGCAAGGGAAGACGGCTACGAACGGTACCGGTGCCATCGTGGTGCAAGGAGCTGCTCGATGCCTGGGTCCGCGATTCGGGCGTGAGCGAGGGAAGAGTTTTCAGAAGGCTTTTGAAAGGAGGGACGCGGCGAGAAGAGGGTGTGACGGCCAACGTAGTCTGGTATGCCGTGAAGCGATGTGCTTGTCAGGCTGGCCTAACCAGCCTAGCTCCTCACGATCTTCGTCGCACCTGCGCCCGGCTTTGCCATGGTTGTGGAGGCGAACTCGAACAGATTCAGTTTCTGCTCGGCCACGCTTCAGTGCAAACAACGGAGCGGTACATCGGAAGCAAACAGAAGCTTCAAGATGCGGTGAATGATCGACTCGGAATTTCAGTCGCTAGTGACGCCGCCCTGAAGAGTTTCAGGCGCTGACCGTTTCGCGCCATTGGCGATAGCGTCCTTTATCATCTTTACGTTGTGCTGCTATACGCGATCTAAGGCATAGTGGCACAGTTCAGACAGGAAGCTAGCCGAATCGAAAATGCCATCACAGCTATTATGGGACTGGGCTCCCAACCTGCACGTCGAGGTCGTCCGCCCAAGACACAGGCATCGCAATCAGCACCACGCAAACGCACAATGAGTGCTTCGGCACGTGCCAAAATCTCTGCTGCACAAAGGCACGATGGGCGAAGCAGAAAGGCAAGTCTGCGCTAACAAAGGCCACAGCGCCAATCAAGAAAGCTCCTGCTCGTAAGGCGATGAGTCCGGGAACGCGGAATAAGCTATCTGCTCTCGCGAACGCCCGTTGGGCAGCGCGTAAGAAAGCTGGCACGACGACTCTGTAGAACCTGTTATCCGCAGAAGCGTCCGACGGCGCACGTAGCACCCCGTTTCAACCAATACTCCTGACGTAGACCAGTCAAGATGTCTGCTGTTCTGAAACCCCGAGGCGGCGGCTTATGGCCGGCCAGTGTCGTTGAGTGTGGACGGACCAGATTGTCTCAGGTGAAGGGTTCGATAAATGAAGGCTTGCTGAGTGTCGAAACGGAAGTTGTCTCAGGAGCGGGGGTCAGTCCAGCTGTGATGGAAAAACCAGGTGCCCTAGTTCCCCGTAAGCTATTCCTCCCGTTAACTCCTCCCCAGATAACGCGACGCGCGTCCCCTGATTCCGGTACTCCAAGGCCTCGTAAGAACTCGCGAGCTGCGTCCATATTGCCTTGCAACCAGCCTCGATCTTCCAGACGAAAAGTGCAGTTATTCGGACGCGCAGAAACATTTTCGAGCGATCTCTGTTGCCCGAGGTGGCACTCCCAATCACCAATTTCGACGCCTACTCTCGGCTTGGCACAAGCGCGTTTCTCGGGACTCATCACTCAAGCGAACGCTAGCCTCCGTTGTTGCCTGTTATCTAGGAGTAAATAGAGGTGCTTGGCGGTCGAGGAAGCGAGGACAAAAGTAAGCGTCAGAGGAAGCACACGGTTGACGGGTCGAGTCCGCAGCCAGCGTCAAAACGCCTGCACGAAGAACAGGCTTGGTTGCCGTTCGGACGGCCGATGATGCTTCCGTGTTGTCCCTGACTCGTGGACCAATGACCAAGGCGTCAGGAATGGCCACGTCGCCGGTTCGTTTCGCGTTGTTCAGTCCTTTGTGTTCGGCTCCTCTAGGCGAAGGAACTGGACACCGTCCGAGGGCGTTGCCGGCGATCAGTTTGCGGTCGTTGATGAAAGCGCAACAAAATGCGTACCCGTCGCAGGTGAACGTGGCGAGTGGCATTCCGCTTTCCACATCCCACAGCTTGAGCGTATTGTCATCAGAAGCGGAAACTGCTGCTGACCTCATCACGTCCCCCCGTGAGCACTATCACTGACTCAAATTGCGATTTGCGGTAAAGGACACTCAGCGGAAATGAGTGGTTTTTTCGCAAGTCCGGCGGCCGAATCTGAAGATAGCACGACGCTGGACGCAGCACCCTGTTTCTCGATCCGCTGAAAGTCGTTTACCTTCGGCTGACCGAGAAACCGGGGCCGTCCAGCTTTCCTATCTCGCTTGCGGACGGCACCGCCAGCAAGCTATAGAGGAGGAAATCATGAAATACACGAAAGTGATCAGCGTCACGTTGTTTTGTATTGGATTTGTGCTCGGCTCGGCGTCACTGACATTCGGGCAGGGCGGCGCGCCGCCGTATGCTGGCCTCAACTACGAGAAGATAGCGCTTCTGGATTGGTACGCCGCCAACCAGAGTACAAGCATCAAGGTGGGCTTGAGTCCTTATGGCGTGGCCTTTGACGGGGCCAACGTCTGGGTGACGGACGGTGGAAGCGTCACCAAGCTGCGGGCTGCGGATGGCGCCATCCTAGGGACGTTCAACGTGGGCGCCTATGGTCCTGGGACTCTGGTCTTTGACGGGGCCAACATTTGGGTCACAAGTAACGGCGGCGTTACCAAGGTGCAGGCTTCCGACGGCGGAGGGATTAGCAACTCGCCAACTTTCAGGACCCAACCGTCCAGCGTTGCTCGACTAATTTCCAGGCCGAGGTCCCTTCCCAGAATCATGCTCTGCCGATACAGGGGCGTGTGATTGCAATATTTGCCGATGACCGTGTCGATGACGATGCGGTCACTCGCCAGGCACTTCTCGACGATCCGTCGTGGCAGCGGCGCTGAGACTACTCCGAGCTCCTCACACGACCGGCAAGCCCGTTTCTCTCGTTTCGTGACCAATACGAAGTACTTCGCCGGCTCCACATCCAGCTGGGAACTCTCCTCGTAGCCGATCACCACAGTTTCTTTGCCGCAACTCTTGCACACGCGCTGATCCAGTGTGCAAGGCAGGATCCGCTCTACGCGAGGAAGATTCGCAGGCAACTTCTGGCGGCCTGGATGCTTGCAGCATCTATTCGTCGAGCGCCGCACCGGCGCGTACTCACTCTCCCCCTGCACCATCACTGCACGGACGGAGGGTGCAAGTTCGAACAATTCCAGTTGCGCTTGGGAGAGTTTTTCACCGCCCGCTCCATACTTCTCGATGCGGATCAGCCGCAGCTGCTCTTCCAGCACACGGATCCTCAGCTCCGCGTACTGCAACCGGCTCTTCAGTTGAGCTATGAGTTCCAGATCGGCTGGCGCTGAAGGAATGGGCGCTTCACTCACAATGGGCTACTGATTTAACAGAGTCGGCCAGCGACGCGCAAGCAGTCTATGCGGCGGCACTTCCTTCTGGCGGAGCCTTTCGGTACCATCGCTTGTGCTTGGTCTTGGCCAGATCGATCCCACTTAACAAAAGAGAGAGCTCTTCGTGACTCAGGACAACCTTGCCCTGCGCATCGCCGGATTGCGGCCAGGTGAAACGCCCTTTCTCTAACCGCTTGGCACAGACCCAGAGCCCGCTACCATCCCAGACCAGGACTTTCAACCGATTGCGCTGGGCGTTGCAGAACAAGAACAGGTGCCCGACTACTTTGACGTCATCGAGCTTGCCGACAACCGAACGCTATTCGCAATAGCGGATGTGTCTGCGAAAGGGATGCCGGCCGCGCTGCTGGCCGCGAACATACAGGCTCTCGTCAGAAGCATCGCCAACGTTGAGGCCGATCCCTTGGCATTGGCTCGACAGATTAACAAACACCTGAGCCGTTATACCCCAACGGATCGCTTGGCGACGGCGGTGTTCATCGTGCCGAGCCGCGATTCGGGAGAATTGGCCTATGTGAATGCCGGCCACAACGCTCCGATTATGTTCGGTTCCGGATCAACGACAGCGCTGGAAGCTACTGGTATGCCGCTTGGGTTATTTCCCGAAGCGGCATATGAAGCTCGTACGGCCGTTCTTTTTCCTGGCGGCGCCCTCCTCCTTTTCACGGACGGATTGACCGACTCGATTCCTGGAGAGAATCCTGAGGATCGTTTGCGTGACTGTCTTAGCGGACAGCTCGGGAAAAGAATGTCTGGTCTCACGTCGTTAGTGGACCCGAAATTCAAAGAGGATGATGTCACCATATTGCTCGCGAAACGTGATGAACCTTCCAGCGGCACACTCGCATGGGATGGCTAGTCGAGCCCCAAAAAGAAATAACATTCAGAGTTGTCTGCAAACGAGAAGTAATCCGGTTCTTCGTCGGCCACCTTACCTTCGGGTCAATCTGCCGTTTTCTCGTCATCCGCCCTTAGTTCGAAAGAGGCCGTAAGCTGTGTTGTTCTTGACCGCATGGGGGAGCCGGCATACGATTCACTCGGAAAACTCTCCGGAAACTGAGCCGCATAGAATCATGCAAGGATTCCGTTCGTTTCGAAAGCCGCTCCTGGCAACCGTGGCCATTTTGTTTGCGGCTACCGCCATCGTCTACAGCGGTCTCTGGACACTTTACGGCAATCAGCCGTTGCCGGTGGAGCTGGGCTTCGACAGTCAGTACTTGCCCGCCGAGCATTCCTTGCTCGTGCAGAGCGTGGTGCGCGGCAGTCCGGCCGAACAGTCTGGGGTGAAACCGGGAGATCACATTATCCGGATCAACGGCACTCCACTGGAGGAAGATTCGCTAGAACGTGTCTGGCTTCAACATCACCCGGGCGACAGCGTTGAGTTGGCTGTCCAGCGGCCTGGTGTTTCAGATCCACTTGACCTAAAGGCTAGGTTTCGGGCGAGCGGTTCCGCTTCTTCTGAAGCGGGTGCAGTGCAGCACCTCGGACAGGGCATCCTTCGCTTGTATCCTTTTGCTTTTCTCATGGTGGGTTTGGCGGTTTTGTTCCTTCGCCTGGAGGACCCAAACGCATGGCTCGTGGCTTTGATGTTTGGTGGCTTCATCGCCATACCGGGGTTTGCCAACTCGTTCCTGGGTGTGCCTCCTTCCTTGCGACTATTGGCAGTAGCTTACCGGGCGATCTTCGACAACATGGTTCCGGCGTTGTTTTACTTTTTTTTTGCAATCTTTCCCACGCAATCGCCGCTTGACCGTCGTGTTCCCTGGTTGAAGTGGCTCGCGCTTGTGCTGGGCGGGGCTTTGGCTCTGCCGCTGGGAGTGGCTTTGGTTCTGCCGGCATCGGGCGGGATTGAACCCAGTCGGGTCGCGGGCTTCGGATGGCTGGCCAGTCAATACGCGCACCTCCTGATATTCTCCTTCGATTATGGGCTTGTCGCCTTGGGCTTCGTTTCCTTGACATGGAACGCCCTCACGGTTGGCTCTTCCGAAGCGCGACGGAAGATTAGAGTCATTCTGGTCGGAACGCTGGTGGGCGTCGTGCCCGCCACCTTGGGATTGGGAGCCAACGACTTTTTCGGATTTCGCATCGGTCTTTGGCTGGGCGTAACCTTGACCGTCTTGCTGTGGCTTTTCCCCCTATCCTTCGCCTATGCCGTGGTCAAGCATCGGGTGCTCGAGATCCCGGTCCTGCTCCGACGGAGTGCGCGCTATCTGCTGGTGCAACGCGGCTTTGTGATTTTGCTTGCCCTGCTGAGCATCGGTATGACATGGGCGTTTGCCCTGGTCTTTGCCCGCTATCTCCGACCGCTCACGGCGGGGGCCCTGCCCGGCGGCATTGCTTTGGGAACAGCTTTCGGCACCGTCATGCTGTGGACGGGAACGCGGATCCACAAAGATGTGGGGGGACGGATCGACCGGGCTTTCTTCCGCAACGCCTATGACGCGCGTATCATTCTGGAGGACCTGGTTGAGAAAACTCGCACGGCAACAGATCGGCCACAACTAGCGGCATTGCTCGAGTACCATCTCAATCAAGCGCTGCAGCCCAGCTCTTTGGTGGTTTATTTCGAGACCAGTCACGATCACCTTTCAGCAGTGAGCGGCGACGTCCCGCCGGCGCTCAAAGCCATTTCTGCCACCGAACCCACATTAGCCAATCTAGCCCGTCGCGGTCAGCCTTTGGAGGTTTCAGTGGAAGGCCTGGGTGATGCTCCGGCGCCTATTTGGCTGGCGCTGACGCCGGACTGTCTGGTGCCAATTCTGGGCCGTGATAATCGACTCGTCGGCCTGGTTGTACTAGGCCCGCGCCTCTCCGAGGAGCCGTATTCGAGGGAAGACAAACAGTTGCTGGCCTCCGTCGCCAGTCAGGCCGGAATTGCGCTGGAAAGCATTCGCATGGGTGAGAAGATCGCCGAAAGCATTGAGGCGGAACGCCGCGCGGCACAGGAAATGGAATTCGCCCGCCAAGTGCAAGCTAGGCTCTTCCCTCAAAAGCTGCCATCCATGAAGACGCTCGAGTATACGGCTGACTGCATTCCCGCTCGAACAGTGGGCGGGGATTACTACGACTTTCTGGAGCTTCGCCCAGGCCGCTTGGCGCTGGTGCTGGCCGACATTGCGGGCAAAGGAGTGTCCGGCGCCCTGCTGATGGCAAATCTGCAGGCCAATTTGCGCAGTCAATACGCGATGGCGGTCGATGAGTTGCCGCTACTGCTCGCCTCGGTCAACCGCTTGTTCTACGAGAGTACCGACGACGCCAGTTACGCCACCCTATTCTTTGCGGATTATGACGACATAAGTCGCAAGGTCCGCTACGCGAATTGCGGACATCTTCCCCCACTCCTGCTGCGTGCCCGGGAAAGCTCGCGGGATCAGTTTTCACAGACGCCGAAGCTGGAGTGGCTGCGCGCCACAAGCACCGTGATGGGATTGTTTGAAGACTGGCATTGCGAGATCGCAGAAGTACAGCTCGCTCCAGGTGACACTCTGGTCCTCTACACAGATGGAATCACCGAGGCCACGAACTTGGACGGGGAAGAGTTTGGCGAGTCCCGTTTATTGGACACGCTTGAGAGCCATTCTCACCAACCACTGGGACGCCTCCTCCAATCGGTTGTTGGGGCGGTCCAGCAATTCGGCGGCGACAGCGAACAGCAGGATGACATCACACTGGTGATTGCCCGGTCTCTCGCATAATTGGATCCGCGTCGGCCGAAGCTCGCAAGGCAGGACCCGCCAAACACTCGACGAGGATTTCGGTAATGTCCACATCTGCGACTCTCCCAATCCTTCGAAGATGGCATCTTGACGATGGGAAACTTCGCCAGCCTCGCGCGGAAATAGATGATATACAAATCCGTTTTATCGAGTCTTACGTCCTCCACATCGTTTACTCGCGCTTGCCTCTCTCCGTCTCATCACCGTGATTTGTTTTGGGTTTGTCGCGGCCGGCATCATCGCCGGCCGCACTCTCCACGGGAATTGGCTCGGACACCCAGAAACCTTTTGCCATCGTTATTGCTGGAGGAAGCGACGGAGGAGCGCCTTGGCGAACGTTGGTTCGGGACGAGGATGGAAATCTCCATGGCACGGCTCCCAGCGGCGGGGACCGCAAATTGCCCGTTCAGCGGCGGTTGAGGCTGCGGAGTTGCCTTCAAGATAGACGCGGCGGGCAATTAGCTGTTATCAACACCTTCGAGGTAGCGAACGGATTAAATCCTTATGCGGGATTAGTCCGGGATAGTGCGCGGGCAATCTTTTACGGTACCGCCCTCTCAGGATGGTCCAGCAATTCCCGTTTAAATTCTATCGCCGAGGAGGTGAAACGAAAGCGTTGACGCTGTGACGCGGCTTCTGCCGTAATAAAAAAATAGTACGAGCCACAATGTTTGCAGTACAAGGAGAACTGGCACAGAAAACACCTGCGATAAGGCAGCCGCAAGATTCGGTGCAGCTTGCGAACCAGTCGGCGTCAGCAGAAGTACGAGGCTGAGATAGATCACCGAGATAAGTGCCATTACCTGATACATCGAAATCCGTGAGCTGCCGCGGTAGTCAGCGCGCAACGACTCGGAACAGGCGCGCCATCCCCAACTCGCGATAAGCGGAAGCAGCGCTGCCAGACGAAACCGTTGTGCCAGGAACAGTACAAGGCCCGCCAGTCCCGACGCCACGAAAATCAAGGACGTAATCGCTTGCACCGGAATGAGCGGCTCGCCATCGAACCCAGACGCATACGCCGCTTTCTTAATGGCGCCGCGAATTACCAGATTGTGGTTTCGAAAAAGTCGTGCGATAGCAGGATGTGCGTGGCGAAGCGGCATGCCGTAACAGCATCCGAAGCTTAGGCAGGCGAGCCGCCCGATTGACTCTGCCAGTACGTAGGCTATGGCCGCAGCTGCGAGGATTGCAGAGAATGGCATTTCAGAATGAAGCACTCGGGCAGACAATGGTCGCAGCGCCAGCACCAGTAGTGGCAGGAGGATTGTTGCGACAAAAGCAGCGCCCGCGATGGTAAAGGTGTTGCGCTTGTGCTCGACGATCCCGGCAATCACACGCGATGCCCGCACACAGACCAAAAGAACCAATACCAGCAGCGCAATACTAACGGTCACTGGAATACCGACCGATGCCAGTAACAACAACATCATCGCGAAGCCAAATGCAATTCCGGTGGAACTAAAAAAGCCGTAGAAAGTCAGATTCACCCCCTTCCACGAGCCATCGGTTGATTTTGAGATGGGCACGGCTGCCAGCATCTGCCAACGCTCCGCGGGTAGGGTTCGAACCCCCCAGACAACAAGTGCAAACAAACCGAGTGCCATGGCTGCAACAAAGGCCACGTTCAGCATGGTTCCTCCTCGACTGGCGTAGCCAGCAACGAACGCACCGCGACATCCGTTTCCGTTACCGGCTTGCCCAAAGTCAGCGAGAAGCGGTTTCGAACGCCGCTACGCTGTTGGTTCTCAATCAGGTCGCGGGCGAAGCGAATGCGATTACGCTGAAACAGCAGGACGACGGTACTGCTACCCGGCCGAAAGAGCGCTTTGGGCGCGCCTGTCCGCAGGAACATTCCCTTCTCAATATTGCGCGGATTCTCGTAGCGGTGTTCACTGTAGCGCTGCTCGATCTGTCCAATCATGAGCGCCACCACCTCGATCATGGCCACACGTCCTACTAACGAGCCGTTGTGGCAGTCGGTATCAAGAATCGTCACCACGCGACGGTTCTTTGAGACTGGAGTTAGCAATTGCACCGTCACGTTGGGATTGCAGGGATGGTAGCGCCCCTCGACGGAATAGATATCGAGCACTTCGCCTGACACCGGACTGTGCGTGTAGTGATATTTGTCCGGAGTCAGACGAAACACTGCATAATCCCCATCAGTGAACAAACGTTGCCATGGCGAGCCATCGCCAAGCAGTTCCGGGAAAGAGAAGAACTTCTGTTTCAGATACAGACCTGATGCCTGCGACATGGAACCGATCAGCCCGCGCGAATCTGCGGGGCAGACTATGGCGTTCGGATTCTCCGGCTCAGGGCGGCAATCCCAATAGCGGATCTGGCGCTCGAAAATCTTGCGTGCGGTGTCGTATTCAGACAAGTTGCCGGCGAACTCTGAAAACAGGATGCCGGACTGGCGCAGAAACTTCAGCATACCCGTGGCACGTGAGGACAGCATGTTGTCATAATTCAGGTAGCCGAGGACGCTCGAAACGTAGCGGCTGGAGGATAGCCGGGTCAGTAGCGGCGCCTTCTCCAGCGCTGGAGAGTAGAGCGTTCTGACGAGAGAGTTCGCCAAAAGGTGTTCGCGTACTATGTTGCCTGTGGCCCGATCGATGTACTCATGTTCTATGGGGTTCATGCCAGCGCCCGCACCGTGCGGCTCCGGCCTTGCCGCGTCACCAGCACCAAGAGATTCAGCAGCGCCGTAATTTCCTGCGTCGAAAGATCGTCAGCCAAGACGCGTTCTTTGACGTGGTCAAGAAACCGACCAGTATCCTGCATACGCACCCCGTGTCGCAGACCGTGTTTGATTTCGTCACTATCCGAGCGTTTCAAGTCCGCAACGTCTTCGCCTAGATGGACCAAGGCCTCGCGCAAGTGTTCGCGCCTCAAATCGTCACGGTAGTAATTTTCGGCCATACGGTTAAATTCGCGTGCTTCGATGTGTAACGCCTTCTTGGCAGAATTGCCTAGCACACTGCTCACCAACCGATGACTGGCTTCCTGCTGCTCGTCGTTGCACCGCTCGGCAAGGTCTGCCAAAGTGACATGCATATTCATGGCTTCGGCCAGATCACTGGCCACCTGCTGGATATAAGCGAGCAGTGCCCGGCGATAGTCGCGGATCGAAATTCGGAAATATCCGGGATGCCGACGGCTGGCACGAGTCTTCCTGCAGTTCAGCAGCATTGCGCACAGGAACTGGTTTCGTGAGTCGCGATGCACATAGAAGGCCGGAACTCCCGCCGCGGAGAAAAAAAATGGCTGGCGGCGCTCGCTCTCTGAGGTGGGATCGTCCGGAATCTCTTCGTGCGTGACGTTGCCCTGTAGTGCCAACCGGTAAGCCAGCGCCAACAAGAACTGTTGCAGACTGGCTGCGGGAGCCATGTCGCGATCATAGCTGGGGAAGAGGCTGTAATATCGTCCCTCAAAGCCGGAGTAGCCGTCGCGCTGTTGTTCGCGCAATCGCAGCGGCATGTAAAAGGACATACGCTGGTCAACAATGCCGAGTTCGTCCAGTTCCGACGATAGCCGCTGAATGTTACCGGTGGCTCCATCAAGAGCCGACGCCTGCTCGCTGGCCAGCCAAGCCACCGGATAGGTCAGCAGCCGGGAATCCGGAACCCAGTCGCCGCGAAGGTTGAAGAGTTTCGCGATCACGCTGTCGAGCACGCGTGGCCCGTAGGGCGTGAGGCGATGGCCGCATACGTTAAGTTGCGCCTTCTCCTTCCATTCACGCCACAGCAATCGCAAATGGGTAAAGTCCAATTCGTGCGGCAGGAACGACAGCAGACGCTCGGGGTGAAACTCCGTGAAGCCGATGCGGTGGGGAGCGGCACTATAGGTTCCGACAAACAGTGCGAGGAAGTGTTCGTAGATCTTGATGGCAAGATCGCCCAGGCGCTTCTCATCGTCGGGCAGAAACCCGGTTTGGCTTCGCAGCTGACGGCCGAGCAAGCGACTGCCAATGCTTATATGGATTCCATTGTTAGCCAGGCTAACGTTCGAAAGGCTCGGCAACACAATCAGATCGTTGGCAATAATGCCGGCCTCACGTAGCTTGGCGATAGCATTTAGTTGACTTCGGCTCAGCACCTGGTGACATAGGTGCATGTACTGATACTTTTCTTCGCCATTGCTCCATCCCGCCAGGCACGGGCTCATGAATAACTCGCGATAAAAAGAGTCGGAGGTGCAGGATGAAAGCTCTTCCTGGTGCACTGTCGGTACCGGGGCGTGGTAGACCAGCGCACGCTGTCCACTCTCCAACAAACCAAAACGCCGGTTAGCCCATGAGATCAGCAGTGAGGTGAATAGAAATCGCCGCGCCGCATCACGAGCCACTTGCTCGCCCAGCGAACGCTCTTCTTCCGCAGTCACGATGTGGAATGACGTGGTCTCGGGCGAAGTGTTGTCATTCAGGAAGTGCCGCATCAGGAGAGACGCTTCCTCCCGCATCGCCTGCGGCATGTGTGGTTGCGAGCCGACCAGGTCGGCCAACGACAACTTCAGCGCATAGCTGAGGGGCAATCGAAGCCACCGGTCGCCGTTCTGCACGAAGCGAAAGCGCGACGCATCCGCGCGCTCGCCGACAGATCCATTCTTTGCAATTTGCAGATCACCCTCGAAAACGTGCAAAGCGTCCAGGCTGAGCCGCGATTCGGGGAAACGAATCCAACTGTTTTCCCAAACGCCGCGCGTGTCGTTGAGGAAAGCTTCCAAGTCGAGCAGGGTGCGCCGGGGACTTTCGCCACTTGCGCTGCGACGGGCAATATTATGAAAAAAGCGCGATTCGCGAATGCTGAGCGGCAAATCGCAAGCGCTGGATCGGCCCGCCACCACGGCTTGGAGTTCATCTTCTGTACCAGCAGTGGCATCACGAACGCTAAAGGGAAGCTGATCCAATGCGATGTTTCCGCAATCGCGTAAGTCTAGAGATTCCAGAAATGCTTCAGCGCGAATCGTAGACATCGACCCCTTGTGCGGCCATGCTCAACAATTCCTGAGGCCTCACCTGATAAGTGTGCGCTCACGGGTTAAGACAAAAGTAAATGCCACATGAATTGTGCATAAATTTGAGCCAGTGAGATGACAATAAAGGTTCGCGCGGAAACCTCAGCCTTCTCGCGTGCCTGTCCTCCGCAAAAACCTCTGAAGATCGCAATCTGCATGACTCATGGTGCAGATTCGGGCTTTTCCTGCGCGTCCCAAAAAACTCTGTTCGGCGTTCTTGCTTTGTGCGAAGCTGATCTCCCATGTTGCCGCTTCGATGCGTTTGGCAGCGCAACGTCCGCCCCGTCCTCATTGTCCTGTGGGAACTCCAGCAGGATGGTTTGCAGTTCCTGGAGTTCGTCGCCGGCTCCCGAGCAGTCGTAGCAGCGGCGCTGGCCGACGAGCTGAGTGTATTGAACCGTGCTGTCGTACGATCCTGAAACAGATCCGACTGCGCGCAACAGACCTGCCCACCTAAGCTCTATTGACTTACCCGCAACACGACGCTATATAAACATCCAGCTCCGTCTTAATCATTTCTTTGAGCGTCTTATTCGGACGCCGGGTGTATCCCTGCCTCCTCCGGGTCAACGGAACACAAGGGCCAACAAGTTGTGCTGTGAGTCACCTGCTGGGCTACGCCTCGTACGCGCACTATGAGGGAAAAGTGTGCTCACGGGCATGGGCACTCGCGACACGTCTCACTTCGTTTCAACTCTGGAGGATACTTCATGAACTGCCACAGTTTTCGATTGCAGCTCTTCCGCACTGCTCTGGAACAGGCCGAGAAAAGTCTCTTCTTCGTGCTCTGCCTGCAGGCCGTGACTATTGCATTCCCGGCGAATGTTGCGGCGCAGTCGCAGCCCTGTGTTTCGCATGACAAACCGGCGATCCTGTACACAGGCAAAACTTATGGTTATCTTCGAGCCAACGATGATCGCTGGAAGTACGTTCCGCCCAATTCCGCCGCCTCCGCCTTTGGCGCTGCAGCGCACCGTATCCCCGACTCCGCCGCAACTGCGTTTGACACTGAGGCCGACCACATCCTCAAGGATTGCCCACAGGCGATCCTCGTCGGAATGGGAGACAATCTCGCGCCCGAATATGGGTCGCGAATCGCGATTCTTCCCTCTAAGTCCCCTGATGGCAAGAATGCACCACCCGGGGAGGTCATCATCACAGGCCAACCTATCGACCGGCTCGGCCCGGATTCACCTGCCAATGCTCAAGACTACTGGAAACATTGGAATCTTCCTCCGCGACCGGACTGGATTGGCGAAAGCCCCGCCGTTCGTTTCTTCTTAGGTCAGCGCTGTAAGGAAGATGCAAACAGAACTGTCAAATGTCTGCCTGCCGTGCGCCCCTATGACGCGCTTGTTCCTGGACAGCTCGACTTTTACTTTGGCGCAGATTTCCTGGCTCATGCCGGAGCTCATGCCGGAGCCAAGGGCGAATTACCCTTGCTGGGCGCTAATCTCACCATCCAGGGTACAAAGCAGCTTCCCCAAGACCCGCCGACGTGTGCCCAGGGGCAGCTCCTGCTGCCTACGCAGGTCTCGCTTCCCATACAAGCCGGCGGTGGATCAGGCGGCGGGAAGGGCAAGGGCGGGAAGGGCGGTGGCGGAGGCGGGGGTGGCGGAGGAGGTGCTTCCGCAGCGGGAGGCGGCGGTGCTTCCAGCCAGGGCTCATCCGGCTCATCCTCCGGTCAGTCCGGTTCCGGTCAGCCGGGCCAAGCGTGTTTGCAGCCTGAAACCCCCGATTCGGCAAACCCCAATAGCCTAAAGCTGGTGAGTCCATCCGCCGACTCTATCTATCCCTGGAGCAGCGAATTCCAGGTCTCGCTGCCTGAAACTTTCACTAAGCTTACTGGCCTCTACCTGTGCTCATGGGATGCGTCCAGACTCACTCTGAAAGATGACAAGACGGACATCCGCGACTGTACTCTGCTGGAGCCGCTAAAGATGCAAAAGACTGAGGCGGAAGGGGCAAGCAAAACGGTTCCCCTAGTTGGGCGGGTTAGTGAGCAGGACATACCGATAGGCGCCGATGGCCTTCCGAAAGATCCGCTATATATTGTCCGCGCTGATGGGAGCGTTACTCCGAAATATCGTCTGCTTCCTGATACCAACGTTCAAGTATGCGCCACTCGGGAAAATCCGAAGGACGCACAACAGAAGGACGACAAGAAGAAGGACGAGCCGCAGAAAGCCGAAATCTGTACCGCTACTCCGCTTCGCGTCCAACGTCCATTCTTCCCCAGGGCCTGGGTAACAGTCCGTGGTGAAGTTAACTATGCGATATTTGGCGCGCTCGATCCCGCCCTCACCGGACTCATCTCGCCAGAGAATTCCAGCTTTGGAGATAATGACGAATACATCTCGCAAATCAAGATTCCCGATCCGGCTCCCGCACTTGAGCAATTGAGGGTTACCTTCGAACGCCTCAATCCGGAACCGCACCCACACTGGACCTATGTGTTACTGGCACAGATGCCGCGTTCCACAGCTCAGGCCTTGTCAGCCGCTTTGCAGTGGCGCCAGGAACATCCTCCTAAAGGTGTCCCTGGCCACCCGTCCTACCATTTTGACGTTATGCTCTCAGCTGCTGACTCCGCGGAAGCTACTCCCGACATGGATCTAACCTTGGACCAAGACCGCCGGCCGACTCCCATCATCACGCCGCACCCTATTGTGATCGAGTCGAAAATGCGTAACCCGTTGTCGCTTCTTCAAATCGACACTGCAGACATTCATCACGCGCACTACATAAACCACACTGACCCAGATGAGGATGAACAACCGGTGGTCGCGGAACACTGCACTGACGCAGATCAGGATGCACAAGTGGTGATCGCGAAACACTGCTTCTTCCAACATGCCTGCAAGAGTTATAAGACCATAAATGCCGCGCTCCAATGCAAGTCGGACGACTATCTCGAACAGCAACTGCCGTTAACTCAGCGCAAGCTTTGCAGCGCGAATAATAGCTTCCAGTGCCTGGCTTTGGAAATGATGCGTGAGCAGCTCGACGCTGACGTTGCTTTTCTGCAACAGAACGATTTCTACAATGAATGTAATTATGAAGGCCCTGAGGGAGGAAACACAGCTTGGGCGCCCATTGAGATGGTGGGGCGTGTACTCTGGAATAGCGGATATCTGACTCGTGTTTCCGTGAGTGGAGCAACTTTAAGAACTATCCTTCAGAATAGCGACAAGATCAAACAGCAGGAGCAGTCCTCTACCAGTGAGCCCACCGTACGCAAGCAGGACCTCGTTACGTTAGGCGTAAGCAAAGCAAATGGGCTGTATTTCGTCGATGGAGCCGCTGTCGACGACAACAAAATCTATGCCGTCGCTGCTTCCGATCAGTTGGCCTTCGAAACCGGCGCCTATCCTCAATTTGGACAGCTCGATCTGGTTGCGCCCAGTGTGTACGTCGGCTGGGACAAACACACCTATTCCGTCGCACAGCTTGCCACGCTCCCGTTTATCCCCCCGACACAAGCCGATGCTCTCGACCGGAATAAAGTCGTTGCCCATGGTCCTGCTGAGTCGGAACCTTTAAAAGCTCCGTTAGGCCCGAAGTCGATCCCCTTGGCCAACGCTAGCGAAACGGAGCTGGCAGTTCAAAATCGCAACTTTCTGACACTCACACTGCAGCAAGCCTCCATAGGCTATACCAACTCCAAGCCCAGCCAGACCGACGCCAATGTCAATTCAAATCTGGCCGGAGTTACTAATCCCAATGTAGCCTCTCCGCACAGCGATAGCCTTTCGTATAGCGATGCGTTTCGGCTCATCTACCAGCGAACTGCTCATTGGAACGTAGGATTTGACCAGCTCATCTCCTTTTCCAGAAGCCGCCAGGGGTCGCTGACAGGAACAACCCAAATGACGCCTTCCGGGCAAGTTGTGCCGTCCGAAAGTATCAATCTATCTGCGAACAGTTTAATCGCCAGTCCCTTTGTTGAGTTTCAACTACATCGCTATCAGGGCAAACACTGGAAGCTCGTCGCGCGTCCCATAACGTTCTCCACGCAGCTGTCGCGCACCTTGCAATTCTTACCTACAGGCACAAAGGGCCTGGGATTGGTATATGAGCTCAACCTGCGGCGGCAGGAGAACTGGCAGCCCTCGGCAGGGGGCCGTTACGAGAAGGATGCCTTGAACTTCTTTGAAGCAGGCTACTTGAATCAAACCGCTCGCAATGTCCTCGCTGGACTGGATATCGACGGGACCCCACACTCCCTTACGGCCGGAGTGACGGCAGCCGAGGTTGCCGCCATGGCTATGCCGAAACCAAACAGCGGAAGCGTCGCAATTCCAATCTATGGAACATTCCACCAGCAAGGCGGCTATTGGCTGGGAATGTATACCAGGGCCCTATTCGGCCATGCAAAGAATGTGAAGATCACTTATCAGGGTCTAACCTACGGCAACTTCTTCGCCTATGGACCCGTCGACCTAACCTCGACGGCGTTGACACGTTACGCAGCGGAGTTAGCTAATAGCCTGCAGGTCCAGCTATGGGGTAATATCTCGATTGGCCCAAGCTACAACGTATTCTGGTTTCAAGACCAGAGTCACAGCGCCGGCGACAATCTCACCAGGCGCGACTGGAACCTACAACTGAATTACCAGTTCGATTGGCACCAGGGCATCGAGTGGAAATACGCCTTGGCGGGAAAGACGGCGCAATAGGCATCGTCAACTTGAAAATCAGCAACGCTATGAGCGGGGACCCAAGTCTCGGGCTTTTCGAGAACTCGTCGTTGATGCCGTCTCGCCAGAGCCGCTGACTTTCTGGCGTCGCGCCTCGACTTCTTTGCAAGGCACGTTAAAAAAAATCCGCCTCCAGCGTCTTGTCCTCCAGCAACGGCTTCAGATCCGAGAAGTGATGCCGATGCAAGGCAGCCTGAGTGTCGGGCGCATGCGTCAGATGGATAGTGGGGAATCCACACTCGCTTGCGGGTTTGAATGCTGCCTCGATTTAAGGGAGACGATGAAATGAGGATTCTCGGATTTTGTCAATCTGCCGCTTCAGAATCACTACGAAAAGAGTTTGGGCAATTGTCGCGAAGAGGGTTTGCTGACTCATGGACGGCGTAGCACACTTGGAGGACCGAAGACCCCCGTCGGTATCGTGTTGAGGAGCTAAGAGGCACGCCCATTGCCTGCTACATTAGTTCGATAATTTCTCCGAAAGGACAACATGGACATTCAAGGCATCGTGGCACAACTTAGACAGGAGACTGGCCGTATCGAGCAGGCAATTGCAGCCCTTGCAGGACTGGGTTCCGAGCCCGCAAGGAGAGGCCGTCCACCCAAGGCAAGCCCAGTTGTGCAGGCAGGTGGAAGGAAACGTCGCACCATGAGTGCAGCGGCCCGAGCCAAAATAGCTGCTGCGCAGAGGGCACGGTGGGCAAAGCAGAAGGGTACGGCTCAGAAGAGGCGGGCTGGTCGCAAGCCCATAAGTCCTGCGGCCCGCAAGAGATTGTCGGCGATGATGAAGGCTAGATGGGCGGAGAAAAAGAAGGGGTAAAGACGGGCGATGCTGCGCCCTTTCTCAAAGAATTGCAGAGATCTTGATCAGTGGGAAGAGGAGTGAATGCTGTCTCGAGAGTGTTTGTGCAAAGTGATGACGAAGCCGTGACGTCAGGCAACTTCATCAATGATTGACTTTGAGGATAATTTTGGAAAGTAATTATCCCTTGACAGTAGGTACGCGATAATGCTAGCAATGCTTTGCGAGGATTATCGACTCGGCGGCGAGCTGCACTACTACTTCGGTGATCCTGCCGAGACTATGCGCGTACCCGAAGAAATCCTGAAGTGCGTCGTGTATCTCTATTCTCAGGACGGCGATTCCGACGAAGAGCGACGCGCAATCGGTACAGCATTCTTTGTGAGTGTTCGCAGTAAAACGATGGAGGGCGTTCACCCATATCTTGTGACCGCAAAGCATTGCGTTGTCGGGCCGATGAAACGCGGCAGGCTGTTTGTTCGCATCAACACCGTCGAGGGTTCGTCCGCATATGTGGAGTTAAAGGATGGATGGATTTTTCCCGACGAGCCATCGGCGGATGTTGCTGTTTTGCCGTTTGCGCTCCCGCCGGAGATTCATGAGCGCTTTGATTTTCGCGGTATCGCAGAGGCGAGGTTCGCAACTCCTGCCAAACATGCAGAACATGAAATCGGGATTGGAGACGAAGTTATCATCTCCGGTCTCTTCACTCGTCTCCGCAGCAAGCCAATAAATCACCCCATTGTTAGATTCGGCAACATAGCTGCTATGCCGATTGAGCACCTCGTGGATACCAAGACGGCGTTAGACTACCGTGCCATACTGGTGGAGGTGCGCTCCATCGGTGGCTTAAGCGGCTCTCCAGTGTTTGTATACTTGGGACCGGAGCGCGTGCCCCCCAGCAAGGCACGGCGACCCGACAAGCGATTCTTGATGCTTATTGGGATAGTTCGCGCTCATTGGGAGCACGAGGAAAAGGGGATCGCGTTCAAAGGGAGCGCCTTCTCCGACGAGCTTGATAAGGTGAACTGGGGTATTGCCGCAATCACTCCAGTGTCAGATCTGATGTCAGTTTTGTACGGAGACGAGCTAATGGCACGACGGAAAGAAGCAGACAACGAATACAGAATGCGGGATGGAACGACGGACGACTCTATTTCGCTGGACAAGGATTCCACGCCATTCACGCAGGCCGATTTCGAGGATGCCCTCAGGAAGACAAGCCGAAAGATACCAAAAGATAACTAACGTGACGGACGAAGATCGCGCAGCCATTTACGGTCAGGCTATGCTTTCACTAAAGCAGTGCAGGGCCGACGCAGCCGCCCTCCGCAGTTACTTCTCGGACTATGCCCAGAAGCTCGAAAGCGCACACATCATAGTTAAAGCCTTCCTAGAAGAGCCAGAAGCTACACACCCAGTGCCGTGGGCTGGCGATGCTAAAAAGGCGAATTTAAGGCTGACCAGCGCAGACTTCGATGACAAGGTGGAAGAGTTCCTTCGAGTCAGGCGCCGGATACGCGAACTAGAAGACGAGGTGAGCAAGTTCTAGTATTTCGACAGGCAAAGCTGGATTCGAGTCAGAACGGCTCGATCTCAACCGGAGCGTGGCGCACAACAACATCCCGCTTTTCGATCTGCTGCATAAACGTGGTAAACATCGGCTGAGTGTCGAAGCGATGGCTGTACCGAAGGCTGTATTCGTCAAGGTATGACTGCAGGTAATGCTTTCCCACGTTGTGGTATACGCCTCGCAGCCCATTTTTACGAGACCCCAAAATCCCTCAGTCGTATTCGTATGGCAGTCGCCAAGGACGTAGACCCCTACGCTGTGATTGACCCGACGATGTTCCGAGAAGCGACCTCCAAATCTGTCGTACGAGCGGTATTCATCGGTGAACACAACCGACCGTGGCAGGATGTGTTGCTTCGCCAAGCCAATGAGCGTATCGGCCTTGGTGTCGGGAGCGACGACGGCGCGAACTCCGCCTTTGCGTTGAACCATTCCCACAACAGCAACCTTGGTCGGGTTCTCCGCCGAAGGGCGACCGCGCTTTCCGCCACGCACATTCTTGGCTCCAAAGTAGCTTTCGTCCATCTCGACTTTGCGTCCGAATCCACCAAGCGGGCCGGAATCTTCGCTGCTCAGCATGGTGCGAATCTGCTTGAACATGCGCCACGCTGTTTTGTAGGTGACTCCGGTTTCGCGCTCAATCTGCTTGGCGGAGATACCGCAGCGAGTCGAGGCCATGAGGAAGATCGCATAGAACCAAGTTGTCAGCGGAGTCGGCGACTTGTGGAAGATTGTATCCGCGGTCGGGTGAACGTGATGGCCGCAGTGGTCGCACGAATAGGACGGACGGCTCTTGACGCGGTGATGCTTTGTGACCTGTTCGCAGTTCTTACAGTAGATGCCATCGGGATACAGGTATGAGCACAGCCAGTCGAGACAAACGCCATCATTCGGGAACTGGGTGTCAAACTGTTTCTTCGCGTAGCGCGTCATTTTCGGCTTGCGGTTCATTTGAGTACCTACCGTCAAGCCAAACTGTAGCACAGTGCATACCTACTGTAAAGGGATAATTACCGGTGCCCAACAGCTCGACCCAAAATGTCTGTATCACCAACGGCACTATGGGAGCGCCTTCAGTCGTCAACCTGGACATCGATGCGTCCATCAACAACCTTCAGCTTGGCAGCTGCGACACGCTGAACTTTAATCTTGGTACGCAGCTTGAGGTCTCAGGGACGCAGATCATCAACGCCGGCCAGATCAATATAAATAGTGGCGGCGGTCAGAACGCACTCCTTGAGCTCGCAAACAATGTGACGCTCTCCGGCGCCGGCACGTTGACATTGTCCAATTCCGGCGCCGCCGGCGTCGCTATCATCTACCAAGCCACCGCCGGCTTGACCCTGACCAACCAGAGCACCATTCAGGGCGCAGGAACCATCGGGTTTGACGGATTGTCGTTAATCAATCAGGACACAGTTGATGCGAACGCATCGGGCCAAACTCTAAATCTCGCCAGCATGAGCAACGGCATCAACAACGCTGGCGGCTTGTTGTCTGCAACTAACTGCGGCATCCTGAATATCGACGGGGTCACGGTGGCCGGCGGTGGGACCCTCACGGCCAACACCGGAGGCACGGTGCAGTTGGCTGGTGGCACCACTATCCAGGGCGCAATCCTGAACAATATTGGCGGGACGCTGGGAACCCTTAACGGAAACTCGGCGTTTCTGGATGGGAGCACGGCGGCAGGCGCGATCACGATTAACGGCACCTATACCAATGGTGTGGGCAGCAACACCTACGTTCTGGGGACGATCAACAATCAGGGCAACATTCTACTCAACGGGGGAAGTGGCAACAATTCCGACCTGGAAATCGATAGCGGCACCGTGACGCTAAAGGGCGGAGGGACGGTGACCCTGTCCACTGCCGGCGGCGGCGGCAACGCCTTGATCCTCCAAGCGGCTGGTGGCTCGACCCTGGAAAACTTCAACAACACCATCCAGGGAGCGGGCATTATCGGCGACAATGGCCTGTCATTGTTGAACGATGCCGCCGGAACTGTCCTTGCCAATGCGCCGGGGCAGACTCTCACTATCAACGGTGGCGGAACCGCCACCAACAACGGAACATTCCAGGCCAATAGCAGCTCCGCTCTGGTCCTCGGCAATGTAACCTTCACTAATTTTGCCGGGAACACTCTGACCGGCGGTACTTACAATGTCTATGGCACCGTGGCCAATCCAGGAACATTGCAAATCGATCCGTTGGGCAACACCGGCGGAGAAATCGTAAACAACGCCGCAACCATTCTGCTGGATGGTCCGAATTCCAACTTCGTCGACTCTGCAAGTCTGGATGCCTTGTCCAATTTCTCGAACAATGAAGCTACCGGCGGCCTCACCATACAGAACGGACGAAACTTCACCAGTCCAAGTAACGTTGATTTCGCTAACGCCGGCGCGGTGGTGATCGGAGCGAACAGCACATTCACCACCGGCGGCACGGGCGACTACAACCAGAGCGGAGGCAGTACCAAGCTCGATGGATCGCTGGTTGCCGGAGGAGGTCAGGCCAACTTCAACGGCGGAAGCCTCTATGGCAATGGCGGAACGATTGCCGGCAATGTGCTGATGGCGGGAACCATCGGTCCGGGTGACATCCTCGGGACCGCCGGAACCCTGAACATTCACGGCAACTACACACAGACGGCGGCTGGGATCTTTGACCTCGGCATCGGTGGCCTCAACCCCGGCACTCAGTTTGGCCTGTTGAATATCACTGGATCAGCGCTGATCAACGGAGCGTTGAATAGCGCTTTGCTGAATGGATATCTTCCCAGCGTCGGGAACACATTCACCTTCATCGATGCCGGCAGCGTCAGCGGAGAATTCGCCGACGTTAACGGGCTCAACATCGGTCACGGCTTCAGTTATCGGTGATCTACGGCTCCGATTATGTGGAGCTGGCGGTGGAAGCGCTGTCCACCACGGATCTCTGGCTGGGGGGAACTGATAACTGGAGCAATGGCGCGAAGTGGAGCATCGGCGTTCCCACAGCGCCGGACGATGTGATCATCTATTCTGGCGGCAACGATCTGGTCACCCCGAACTCCGGCGGCAATAACAACGTCAACTCGCTCACCGTGGGCGGGCCTACCAATGGATTCACCTCATGATTTGTCCAGGAACACGCACCTGATCGACCCTTGAGGTCTGGTTCGTGTTCCTTTTTCACTGAAGGTGAAGATTTCATATCTGGAAGTGTTTGGGGAAGCCATGATTCTTACAACGAAGACAGCATCTGAAAACCGCGCACGTGGCGCATTTTGGATTGTGCTGGCGTGCTTGGCCTGCTTGGCTCTAATAGCCAGCGTGGGATGTTCTCCTGCCGGGACTGCGGCGCAACCTACTTCGGTGACCTTCTCGACTCCTTACCAAACCGTTGTGCTCATCAACAATTCGGTTTACTACGGAAAGCTAACCGGCTGGGGAACGCCGAATCCAGTATTGACAGATGTCTTCTACATCATGAGCAAGACCGATCCCGACACGAAGCAGGTCTCCAATATTCTAATCAAACGCGGAAAAGAACTGCATGGCCCCGATCGGATGTATCTGAACCCCAATCAGATCATTTTCGTGGAGCCGGTCGGAACTGACTCTAAGGTCGCCCAGCTAATCAGCGAGGCCAACAAGCAGCACTGACCAGGTTTGGCAGACGCATCGATCAGAGCAGCATGAACGGAATGCCGCTCGTCATCCCATAGTCTTTGCGGTCAAAAGCCATCGTCCCTTTAATCTCGCCCGAGCTCTCATCGCGGATTGAATGTAGGCGGTCAAGCATCTCACCAGCGTGCCTGCTACACTATGTCGATAATTCTTTGAAAGGACAACATGGACATTCAAAGCGTAGTAGCACAGCTTAGACAGCAAGCCAGCCGTATCGAACAGGCAATCGCAGCTCTTGTAGGACTGGGCTCCCAACCGGCAAGACGTGGCCGTCCGCCGAAGGCCAGCCAACCTGTGCGAGTGGCTAAAACGAAGCGTCGCACCATGAGCGCGGCGGCCCGAGCCAAGATAGCTGCCGCGCAACGGGCACGTTGGGCCAAGCAGAAGGGGGAAACTGCCCCTAAGAAGGCTGCTACAGCTCAGAAGAAAACCGCTAGTCGCAAGCCAATGAGTCCTGCGGCCCGCAAGAGATTGTCACAGATGATGAAGGCGCGGTGGGCGGCGAGGAGGAAAGGGTAGGTCGCCGCAGGTAAGACGCCGGAATATGCACGATAGAGACGCCGTGGTGCTGGTTGTCGTGCCGCTGATGCTCCTCGCCTTCAGTGCGTTCGGCCGCCTTTTATCTAGCTCGGACATCCGCGGTGTTCTTTAATCGTGTATGCCTTCCTGGTGCTGGTTTTTCCTGCACAGTCGAGGTAATTGGTTTCCGAGACAGAGGAAGACTCCCAACAGGGTACGAGGCGTACCATTGATTATGAGCAGAATATATCCAGAATCGCGCGACTCAGGCACTCCTGATCGGTTGCTAGATGCCAATGTCCTCCTTCGGCAAGAGCCAGACGAAGAAGAAGACGAAGACGAAGACGACGAGGGCGACACCAGAGAAGATGACGATGATGACGACACAGGCGACGGCTATTCGGAGCGAGCCGGCCCTTGTTTATTGCAGTGCGTGAAAGATGAAGCGTGAATTCTCTCAAGGTAGCCGAAGGGGCGCCACAAACCGCGCCATTATTTCAGAATGGATGAACTCGCAACCACAGATAGACACACTTCGCCCCACTTTCATCATACGGCGTATTCTCCTTGAACGTCGGCGTGGACAGAGTACACTCAGGGCATGGAAACCAACAAGCCATTGAACCCGTTCCAAGAGGTACACAAAAAGGTCAAGGAGCGTCTTGACCGTGACCGGGAAATCCGAGACAAAGGAGTCGAGCTTCGCCAGAAAGAAGCAGAAAAAGAAGCTATAGGCGACGGGTTCGACCGTACTTAATTCAAAATCTCCTCAGCGGTAAGGGGCACAGCCGTACTCGGCACCGCACTCCGAAGGTCGATTGCCAAGCGTTGCTACCGGCTACGCCCGAACTCCGGCAATGCACGCGTTGAGCGCCTCGTCAACATTTCGTGAGCGGTCTTGCACTCCAACGCCGGCAGCGCACTGAGCCGTATGTATATCGTACTACCTTGGTTGAACTTCAAGGGGGTTGGGCAGGGTCATGGATCCCTTGGACTGATCCCCGATGATGACGCTTTGGCCGTGCTGGCAATAGTGCGCCAGGACCGCGGGCTTCGCCCAATCCAGATCCCAAGCGTTCTCAATCGCTATGATCGTATAAGAGCCGGGAATCACACTTTGCAGGCTGAAACTGCCATCTAAATCGCTCTGGTCCCGGCGAAAAAAGTCGTGATTTGCTTCAGGATCCTTGGGCACCAGAACCACCATCGCGCCCGCTACCGGCTTTCCGGATCGCTTGGCAAAACCCTCAACCGTCACCGCACCTTCAGTCAGAACAAGCGAAACCGCAAGAGACGAGCCGGCGGGGACGTTTAACGCGTGCCCAGCGGTATCACCGCCCTGAGACGCGATTCGTACAACGGCATAAGCTTTCGTGGGAGTGCCGGCCAATACGTCATATTTGCCGGCGACAACATTCTGAAACGTGACCCCTCCTTTCGCGTCGACCTCTGCCGTCATCGGAATTTTCTCTTTGGCAGTTCGCAGCTCGACGGTCAGTGGTGACGGAAGCGGTGCTCCTCCCAGCAACTGCACAGTAGCTTTCACCGAACTGGCCGGGTCACTGGAGGGCGCGTCCAGTTCCTGACCGTCCCGGGTGAGATCAATCTCTGTGGGCTCCTTCATGTAGTCGTTAGCGGATCCAGGCATGCGGACCGCATACCGGCCGGGGGCTAAACCTGTCATCTCGTACACGCCGGGGGAGACATTTTGTACCTCACCGGTCTGGACCGAATCCATTCCATCGAAGTCTGGTTTTTGCAGCTGGGGCACGGTGAATCCGTTTGTCCCATCGTCCGCAACATGAAAGAGCAGATGAAGAGCGGGAATCGGGTTCAGGTGGATGTCAACTTCGATATGGTCGCCACCTTTGATAGGGATAGGCGTAGCATCGTCAGCCTCGGTTGCGTCGGCGTAATAAGTGACGGGATAGGCAACGTCAAGCGAACGGTCGACTTGGGAAGGCGGAGTTCCGGAGCCCGGTTGGGACGAGGCCGGATGCACTGCATACCACGGTTTCGCACTTACCGAAACGAAGTAGGTGCCTCCGTCCAGCGGCGTCACCTCATAGGCGCCTTGATCATCCGTAGACGCACGGCGGAATAACCCGATACGGGTAACGCCCGAGAAACGGTCCAGGCGGTAAACCGAGACCGAAGCGTGGCGGACGGGATCGCCGGACTCGTCGAAAACCTTACCGGCAAGAACAGCAGCCGGCGCCAGGCGAAGGATCAGGTTCCCGGTAGCGAGATCGGGGCCGGTAGCAATTGCCGTCGAAAATTGGTCGTGCTGGTCATAGGCAGATGTAATGAAGCCGCGTTTAGCTGCTTGCAAGGCGTACTTGCCTTGATTGACCTGGAACTCAAAGCGCCCATCCTCGGACGTGAGCAGCGACTGGATGTTCCGCCGGTTTCTGGTGTCCGCGATGAGGACGCGAGCTCCCGCGAGCGGGTATCCGCCTGTCGTACTGACAACTGTTCCTGCAATCCGGTAACTGCCGCTCGACGCCTGCGTTCGTTCTGGCGCGGAACTCTGCGCGGCGGAGATCGCAGGAAAGCAGACAAGCAGGGAACTGGCCGCCAGAATCGCAAATCGAAGTTGTAGAAGCCTGGACATCTTCATTCGCTGCTCGAAATCAACCCTAGCTGTAAGTGTTCGGTCTTCCCGGCTGCGACACGGACAGTCTGTCCTTTCGCACCATAAGCCCGCATGGCCTCGGGATTCCGGTACTCGAGTTCGGACTGCTTGCGCTTGAAAGCGAGCACAAGATAAACTCCCGGCGGCATGGGTGGTGAGGTAAACTTTCCATCGGAATAGGCCACGGCTTCCGTGAACTGGCCTGAACCGTCCGGCAAAGGAAAGCAATAAATATAGGCAAACGGAGTATAGAAAACAGGAGAGGCCATTCCACTCCCCAACGTGGAGGGCCTTTCGGTTCCACTGAGGGAAGCATCGGCCCCCTCGACCTTTCCTTCGATCTTGCCCCCGTCGTCCGCCATCGTCACTTCAATCGGAGGACTGGCTCCGCCCGAGCCGACCACGAGCGGCTCATGGAGAAGGTCAATTCCTCCCGAGGTGATCGACCTGGCGAAGCCACGAGACGAATTGATTTGTACCCAGTAGCGCCCAGGCTGAACATTGTCGATCACAAGCGACTCGTCGTCAGGGCCGGAAGGAGGACGCAATGAAGCGCCTCGCTGCTGGTCGAATTCATCCGCTGAGACCAACGTCACGTTGAGGTAGGTCCTCGGCCCTCGCAGCTTGAAGGTACGCGCACCGTCGCTCCAGGACGTAGCGCCTGTGCTCTCCGTGGTTGTGAATTCTTCTTTCACATTCAGGCTGAGGGCGCGACCAGGCGCCAGCGTCATGACCGGCCCTACCAAAGGGGCACCGTGAACCGTGATATTCAAAGATCCATTGAAAGGATTTTGTCCATAGCCCGACGCTTCCAGCGTGTAGATTCCGTTCGGTAGTGAGCCTTCGATGGACTGCTCGTGCGCGGCATAGCCCAGTGCATACCCGGGACCTTTGCGGCCATCCGGGAAGACAGTGATCGCAAGGCCGGTGGCGGGAGGCACATTCGCGACGGCGACTTTGACCGGGTAATAGGGCTGCCTGACCAGCGAAAGGTCGGCTTGGTAAGTTTGACCGGACAGTAACTGAATCGCGCTGCCAGAGGCAAAGGAGGTTGCGTTCGGAAAATAGACTGGCGCGTAGCCATAGAGCTGTCCGCCGGGAACCGCGATCTGAGGATCGCGATCCTGTAGCTCATGGGTGAACAACCTATAGGTTCCGGCCGAGAGCTCAGGAAAACGAAACTCCCCGGTTGACTTCGTCGTCGCTACTCCGGCGGAGTGCCAATGGGCGCGGCCGTCCTGGACCTGCCGTCGATAGATCTCCACCTGAATTCTGTCGGGAGCCTCGGATGTGGGGAGCGCAACATGTCCCACAATAAGGGCCTCGGGCACCAGTGAGATGGTGATTTCTTTCGTCGCCGGGCTCATTGGCAGGTTCAGCGACTCATTGCCTTGGTCCGTCAGGAAGCCGGGTTTGCGCGCAATCAACATATCGGGACGATTGAATTCGCGGCGGCTGCTCACGGAAGGAGCAGCGCCTGCCGGAACAGCATCGTTGCCTCTATCGGTCTCACCCTGCGGAAATGTGAATTCAAAACGGCCTTGACTGTCCGTCATCGTCGCAAACCGATTGTCTGGAGAAAATACGAGTGCGCGCGCTATCGCTTCGTGCGTCACACTGTTCACCACCATGCCGCGGATGCTGTCGGTGTCTTCCGCTAGCGTGCCTTGTGCGGATGCTTGTTTGCCGGTGACACACCAAGCGGAAAGCAAAACAATGACGATAAAGATGCCGGACAAGCCTCGCCCGGGCATGCCTTTGCTTGCTGAACTCGAATCATCGTTGCTTCTTTTCAAAAGAGCGACTCCAGCCGTTGGTATTGTGGCCGAAGATCAGAAAAATGAACAGTCGCCCCTGTAGATCGCGTTTCGTGGGTAATGGCCGGGACCTGTTTTTCCGAGTGCGCTGTATTACAGGTAATTTGTATGTGGTCTTTGGAGCAATCCGCGCTTTGAGTAATCTCCGACCCGCCCAAATAGCTTGGCTATCCCTATGCCGGCCTGATCCTCGATACCGCTGGAAATCTCCACCGGACGGCCTACCAGCGGTGGCAGCGGTATGAGTCGAGAGAGCCGTGAAGATTTCCTCATGTGAGCAATTCTGAACATACAAGCCTTTTCCGACAGCGATAAAGTGTTGCGTCGCTATCGACAGGCTGACAGTTCAGCTCAAAGCGTGCGCGAATCGATACCCGTTTACTGCTGGCCGGCGGTAAGCAATTTTGCAGCGAACTTTCGAGCGTGACTCCAATTGATTTTCGGGGACGATCGTTAGGAGCCAACATGAGAAGTGGGACGGTGAGGAGAATCCCGCGATGCGTCGCAGCATTCATCGTAATTTGCTTTTTCGCTGCGGCGGCGCCGGCAAAAGAACAGGCGAGCAGCCCTACTCCACAGGCATCCGCAGCGCTACCCGGGGCGGCGCCAGCCCAATATGTCGGCTCGGACACCTGCAAGATCTGCCATGCAGAACAATACAAGCAGATCGAAACGACGCAACACTGGAATACGAATCTGAAAGGCGCTCCTGGCCAGCAATGGCACGGTTGCGAGTCCTGCCATGGACCGGGATCGGCGCACGTCGAAGGGGGAGGCGACAAGACGAAGATTTTCGTCTTCCAGACTGCGACCCCAGCGCAGATCAGTCAGCGATGCCTCACCTGCCATAGCAACACACATCCGAATTTCCTGCGTTCCGATCACTTCAAGAACGACGTGACCTGTACCTCTTGCCACTCGCCACATCAGGCGCAAGAGCAGAGCTTTTTGCTGAAGGCGAAAACACCTGAACTGTGCTACGGCTGCCACAACGACGCGCGGGCGGACTTCAACCGTCCCTTCCACCACCGGGTTAACGAAGGCCTAATCCAGTGCAGCGATTGCCACGACGTACACAACAGCCGGCCCAAGCAGGCGAAACTGAATACGGCCCAGGATCAGATTTGCTTCAAATGCCACGCGGAGAAGCGCGGGCCGTTCACCTTTGAGCATCTGCCAGTCAAGACCGAAGGCTGCTCCTCCTGCCACACGCCGCATGGCTCCAACAACCAACGGCTCCTCCGGCGCACTGACGTCAACAATATGTGCATCGAGTGCCATGGCCTGTCAACCTTTGCCACCTTGCACAATCAGTCCACGAAATATCAGGCCTGCACCATGTGCCACGTGGCCATTCATGGCTCCAACTTCAGCAACATTTTCTTCAGGTAGGGGGCGAGGATGAAAACCGATAACCAACAGCATCGCTTCCTCGGACCGACCTGGGGTAGCCGCCGCCACTCAGGGTTCCCCGGATCGCTGCTGTTTTCGGCGGCGCTCGCGACAGTGCTTTTTCCGGCCGCCCTCGGCGCGCAGCAGATGGGAGTCGATGTTACGGCCGGACAGCAGGAGGGCTCGGACTTAGGCAACTATCACACGAACTTCAACGTCGAAGCGGGCTATCGCTTTACCGGCATCAATGGCAATCTCTCGGTCTATGACACGATGGTCGATCTGCAGAGTGGGCCACGCATTCTTTCCGAAGACTTGAGCATGCGCGCCATCAATCACCAGGGCGTCATCTTCGACATGCTGAACTTGTCAGGCTTCGGCTATGGCGGCGATCCCAATACTGCGACCCGGCTGCGCATGTCGAAGAACAAGTGGTACGACTTTTCCATGTCCATCCGCCACGACCTCAACTATTTCGACTATAACGTCTTGGCTAATCCGCTCAATCCGGTGAACCAGGTCGTAATCATCAATCAATCGCCGCACGCGATGGCCACCAGCCGCGCCATGCAGGACTACGATCTGGTGATCGCTCCTGAGTCGCGCCTGCGTTTCCGCGCCGGCTTTAATCGGGTGAACAATCAAGGGCCTTCCTTTACAACCTACCATGACGCGAACGATGTGCTGCTGTACCAGCCCTACCAGATAACTAGTTACACCTACCGCTTTGGTGCTGACTATAAACTTTTCAAGCAAACTACTATCACCTTCGATCAAAGCTTTGACACCTTCAAGGGTAATAACTACCAAGTCGACCAGGGCCAGGGATTCAACCTTTCCAACGGCTCGGCGGTGGACATAGGCTTGCCTTACAATCCGGCGGCGGGACTGCCGTGCAAGACACCTTTCATCAACGGCTTCTACAACCCGGCGTGCAATGGAACCCTCAGCTACCTCAGCACCGGGCCGGTGCGAAGCTTTATCCCCACCGAACAGATTTCCATGCAATCACACAGTATTCATCGCCTGGATCTGTCCGCTCACTATGCGTACAGTAGCGGCTACAGCCAGGTGACCAACGATTTGGAACAATTCGCCGGTCTGGTGACCCGAACCAACCAGCTGCAGTTCACGACCAGTGGGCCGGAGAAAGCCAAACGTGTACTAGCCGACGGCGACTTCGGGGCGACATGGCATATAGCCGAGAAGTGGGCGCTTTCAGATACTTTTCGTTTCTGGAATTCGAAGGCTCCGGGAGACTTCGACAGCACAGGAACATCGTGCTTCCCCAATGGCGCGACGTCATTGCTGTCGGGGATCGGAACTTTCAACACACCAGGTGTGCCCTCCATCTGTGCGGGCGGCAGCGGAATCCCCGTCCACAAGAGCGGGAATCCAGCCGACCTGGACCTTGTAAACTACTACCGCTACCAAAACTTGAACTTCAAATACAACACAGCAACCCTCGAATACACGATGAACTCTCACTTGGGCGGGTATGTTGGCTACATTTTTGGCTCGCGCCAAGCCCACACCAACGACAACGAAGGCGTTACCGATCAGGAAACCGCTTACTTCTATCCCAGCAATGCGCAGCGCGGCGCGCCTTGCACCGAGGTTTTGGCCGATGGAACTTGCGTTGTGATAACCCCGTTTTCGGACAGCCAGGATTATTACGACATCACAGACCAAACCGCTACTCTGGGCGTGTGGTACCGCCCTTCCAGTTCCCTGCGGCTCAACGCCAATGTGCAAATCATGACCGCGAATGGAGCCGGTGGGGTGCTCTTTACCCGCATCGAGCCGCGAAACCAGCAGCAATTTAATCTACGTGGCCGGTACACTCCAAACAAGTGGCTGGTTCTGTCTGCCAACCTGAACTGGCAGCAGACCCGCAATTTTGGCCCTGATACCGACGGAACCATCAAGGCGGACAATCGGGGCCGCGCCAGCTTCTTCGGCTTTGACCTTTCCATGACGCCGCGCGAGTACCTCGCTTTCGACCTTGGGTATAGCTATAACAACGTCTTCTCCAGTACCGATGTCTGCCTGAACCTCGGCACTCCGTCGCTGCCCGCCGATCCTTGTTACGCCGACAGCGGGGGATCCAATACCTTCGCCATTTGGCATTACAACAACACAGTGAACACCGCCTACTTCAACCTGATCCTGCGTCCGGCCCGGCGAGTGGCTCTGCAGGCCGGGTACAATCTGGTAGACAGTACGGGTGGCGATCCACTGTTCCTGCCGACCACCGTTGTGTATACAGTCGCGAATGTGTTGCAGCCGCTCGGCTCTTTATCCTCGCTATATCATCGTCCCACGGCATCCGTTGCCTATGCCTTGGCAAAGGGATGGGAGGCCAAAGGTTATTGGGGTTATTATGATTACCACGAGCGCGGATATGCAGGACCGATTCTGCCACGTAACTACATGGCGAATACCGGAACCGTGTCCGTGAAGTACTCGTTCTAACCTCGCGAGGAGAAAGATAAGGCATGGCGCAGCGCACTGCACTGATTACCGGAGGTATGGGTGGACTCGGTGAAACGATTAGCACGAAGATGCACGACGCTGGCTACCGCGTCGTCGTGACGCGTTCTCCGGGTAATAAGGACGCGGAGAGATGGCTCTCTAACATGGAAACGCGCGGGTATCAGTTCTCGGCATTTCCGGTCGATGTGGCCGATTATGATTCCTGCGAACGGGGCGTATCGCAGATTCAAGAGGAAGTCGGCCCGATCGATATCCTTGTCAACAACGCCGGCATCACGAAGGACCATACGTTCAAAAAGATGACCAAAGCCGACTGGGACGAGGTGGTCCACACCAACCTCGATTCGGTGTTCAACATGACCAAGCAAGTTTTCGACGGCATGGTAGTGCGAGGATGGGGTCGCATCATCAACGTTTCATCGGTGAATGCCCAGAAGGGTGCATTCGGCCAGACGAATTACTCGGCGGCGAAGGCGGGCATGCACGGGTTCACCAAGGCTTTGGCACTCGAGGTGGCAAAGAAGGGCGTCACCGTCAATACCATTTCACCCGGCTACATTGGAACAAAGATGGTGATGGCCATTCCAAAAGACATCCTCGACAGCAAAATCCTTCCCCAGATTCCACTCAATCGACTCGGCAGGCCGGACGAGGTCGCGGGTTTGATCATCTACCTGTGCTCGGACGAAGCAGCATTCGTCACTGGCGCCAACATTTCGATAAACGGTGGCCAGCACATGCAATGAGAAATACGGCGCCCGCAGAGGCGGATGAACGGGTCGGGAGGCGAAAGAGCCGTCTTCGTGGGGATGCGGCCGCCTCCCGCGATTAGCTGTAAGAGTTCTGACAGCAAGACTTCCGGGTCCGCTCGCTCGCGAATTATTAAACTCTCCTCGCCATCAACCCATGACGAAGTAGGGCATCCCGAGGGTTTCAAAGCTCTACCGCTTGCTCACATCGATCATGTTGTCTTCTGGGATGCGATCGATCAGCTTGGTATAGGGGTCGATGCCGGCCCGGGTTGGCATCTGATCGACAACGATTTCGAAGGTCTGCTTTTCCTGCGTGATCTTTTCCTTATTCAGATACAGCGGCTTCTCATGGTCCTTGGCGCCCGTGAACACACCGATGTCGATGTAGTCGTTCAGCGGCATGGGAGACTCATTGCCGCTGCCGTCGGATTTCAGCTTGCGCGCCTGCACGGATAGTACAACCTTGTATTTCTTGTCGGCAGTCGGAGTTACGGTAGCGGTCAGCGCTTTGTTGTCATACAACACGATCGATTCGAAGGCGTCGGTGATGTAGTACTGCAATTCCGGCGGCGTCTGCTCGCGCAGTGCCGCGACGAACTGCCGGGTGTCGGGATACGGCCCGCTGCGGGAGTCGGTCGCGTTGGCGTATCGATACTGCATCAGGAAGTTGTGCAGGGCAAGATTGAGCTTGTCTTCGCCGATGTAATCGGAGAGCGCATAGAGGACCAGCGATCCCTTCTGATACCAGACGTAGCCTTCGCGCTGAACCTGAGCGAGTGACGTCTCGCGGCGACTCTCGCCGGAACGGCCCCGCAGATAGCCGTCCAGCTCATGCTTCAGGAATTTGTGCATCTGATCGTCACCGTACTTCTTCTGCATGACGCGGAGCGCGGAATACTCGGCAAGCGACTCGGACATCATGTTGGAACCTTCGACGCGTCCGCCAATCAACTGATGTCCCCACCACTGGTGAGCGAGTTCGTGGGCGGTGACGAAGTAAGTGAAATCAATGTCGTCAGGTTTGACAACGCGAGTGATAAAGCCAAACTCCGCGTAAGGCACCGTGTTCGGAAATGACTGAGCGAAGCCACGGTAGCGGGGAAATTCCAGGATGCGAAACTGTCCGTACTGGAAGGGGCTGAAGTTCTTCTCGTAGTAGCCGAGGCCCGCCTTGGTAGCCGCGATCATATCGTCTACATCGTAGGGATGCGCGGGAGCTGCGTAGACTTCGATGTTGATATTGCCATTCGCTCCTGGATAGGTTTCGCGTTTTACGTTGTAGCGGGCGGAGACGTAGGCGTAGAAGTCAAGCGTCTTCACGTCTCCCATGTTGTATTCGTAATAGTGCCGCCCGTTCTGATGCCATTCTCTCTGCGGGTATCCTGGAGCCAGTGCAATCTGGTCATCCGCTGTACTCACCACCGTGCGATAGGAAATCCAGTCCGAGTCCTGGGTAAACAAATTGGTAACGCTGCCTACCGGGTCGCCGCGGTGTGGAAGTTCGGAGACGGGGCCAAGATGCTCGTCGCGGCGGCGGCGTGGATCTACCAGTTCCCCGCCGGCGTCGTAGCCAATAGAGGGAAAGTAGCTAACGTCGAAAAAGGTGCCGCTGTAGGCAAGCTCGGGGCGCTCGTTCCCGTCCTTGAAGCCGTGCGTCGCATAGCCGACGTTGAAGTTCATTTTCATCTTCTCGCCCGGCGCCATGGATTGGTCCAGCGCATAGATTGTGTAGAGCGCGCGCGGACTGGAAGAAACAACATGGAACGGCCGGTCAAATTGCACGTTGGAAACCGACTGCTGCGAATTGACTACGTGTATCTGGGAGATGGGAACAGCAGTTTTGTTTTGCAGGACGAAGTGACCGGTGCCGGAGAAGGAGCGTCGCTCGGGAAAGATGTCGATGGCGGCGTCGACGGCGATGATCTTCGGTTGGGGAATGCCTTCGTACTTCTTGAAGCTCTTCTCGTAGTCGGCCTGGATGTCGCGGCGCGCTTTGGCATTCAGATATTCGTTCAGGACGTGAGTGTTGTAGAAGTACCAGCTTCCGCTGCCGATGGCGATGAGCACAAGCACGACTGCGGCGGGGACAAAGCGCGGGGCGCGTTGCCGGGCAAGACGAAGCCGGCTCCCCCAGGTATCTTCCGGACCGCGCAAGGCAAATACGATGGAGATAACGCCGAGCAGAGCGGCAATCGATAGCCAGTATGTAAGCGACCAGAAAAGCCCGGGGACGAAATGGCCGTAGCCATTCATGTCCGAGTAGGTATACGGCGGCGTGTTACCAAAGAGATAAAGCGTATTCTCCCAGCCGAAGTTGAATAGGACGATGTTGAGAACGAAGATGCCGATTACCAGCCCATGCGCAATGAACTTATTGCTGAGCATCGTCTGCAAAAACAAAGCCAGCAACGCGAAGACGAGGACTCCGGGGAAGGTGATGAGATAGAGCTCCTTAAAATACTGGAGCAATTCGTAGTGATAGTAGCCGGCAATGGTTTGCATCAGCACGCCGCACAGCAGAACGACGGTGAGCAAAAAGAGTTCGACGAAAACCAGGGCAGCGAGTTTCGAAAGCCAGTCGGTCGAGGCGCGCATGGGGAGCGCATCATGGATGCCGTCGAAATGCGTGTCCCGCTCCCGCCATATAAGTTCGCCGGCATAGAGGGTGGCGATGATCAGGAAGAAGAGCATCGCGCTGCCTTCCACGGCCTGGACCATCAGAAAGGTAACGGGATAGACATTCGTCTCGTCCATGCGCCCGGCAAAGTGCCCGTTGATAATCGAAAACACAACCATGACGCCCAGGATGCACCAGAAAAGAAGTTCATGGAGGATGTTGGAGATGCGAAGCTGTGTCAGCGACACGAATTGGGCGGCGGTGGTTCGCGGCCCGAAGATCTGATGAATCGACGGCAATCGGACGGGGACCAGAGAGCGGATGGGGCGAGCTTCCTCGGAATCGCTCTCGCGGGCCTTGGCCGCGCGGCGCCCTTGCGAAACCGCAGTGAGTGCCTCCACAGACAACGGAAACAGCGCAAAGCCAGTGATCAGCGCGAGCGCCCCGACGCCCGCCCAGATCAGGCGGTTGTAAAGGAAGATGCCATTCCATGAAAGCAACAGCCGGTTCTTCTCCACGACTGTCCAATAGCGAGTGATGCTGTCGAAGAGACGCAGACCTGCGGGATCGAAAATCGCCGACCAGAAGTGCTCCAGGGATCGAGTCGCCTGAAAGACGGCGTTCGCGATCAGGTAAGCCATGAAGACAACGACGCCCTGCAGGTAAACAATGAAGAGCTTGCGGGTTAGACCAGCGACGCAGAAGAAGAGCGAACCGAGAAAAAATATCTGGATAACCGTGAAGGACAGGAACGGCTGCAGGTACCACCAGAAATGACCGCTGGCGATGCGGGTGTGATCGGCCCAAGGCGCCAGGGTTCCCACTGCTTCCCCAAAGATCAGCCCGCTGAAGCACAAGACCGTAATGACGAAAGAGCCGGCCCAGCGACCGCCCAGATAGGCGAATTTTGTGACCGGTTTGGTGAAGATGATCTGATAGGTGTCGCGCTGGAAATCGCGCAGGATCGATGTCCCGAAGATTGCAGCGATAACGATGATTCCGAACAGGGTAAAGAGAATGTAGAGGAGCGTCGTGGAAAACGGTCCGTTGAGCAGAACCTTGTCATTGCCGACATTGATAAAGTCTTCGGCCGCAATGCAGAGGAAGCTCAAGAAGAACCACAAAGCGAAGTAGACGTAAGTTGAAATGCTCTTCAGCCGGAACTTCAGCTCGAACAAGAAGAATTCCCAGAACAATGCCATCGGTCTCCCTTTCGAGAATCAGTTTTTCGTCTGCTGGGCGAGGCTTAGGAAGTAAACATCTTCCAGGCCGGTCTCTACCGACCTAAAACCTTCGGCGGGCGAACTGTCGGAGTAGACGCGCACCTCGTTAAGGCCGCCAACGAGCTGGGTTGAGATCACCTGGAAAGATTTTTCCATCTCGCTCAGCTCGGCATCCGTAGCAACCACCTTGCTCCAGATACGTCCTTTCAGCGCATCGAGAGCCTCGGCCGGCGATCCTTGCAGCAACACTTCCCCGTTACTAAGGATGGCCATGCGCGAGCAGAGTTCGCGAACATCCTCGACGATGTGGGTGGAGAGAATGACGGTCACATTGCTAGCGATTGAGCCCAGCAAGTTGAGGAAACGCTTACGTTCGGCAGGATCGAGTCCCGCGGTAGGCTCGTCGACGATGATCAGCTTTGGATTGGCGAGAAGCGCCTGGGCGATGCCGAAACGCTGCTTCATGCCCCCGGAGTAAGTGCTGAGGGCTTTCTTGCGAACCTCCCACAGGTTGGTCTGCTTCAACAGCGCATCGACCATGTCTTTACGCTCGGAGCGGCTGGTGACACCTTTCAGCACCGCGAGATGTGTCAGCATATCCGCGGCTGAGAGTTTGGGATATACGCCAAACTCCTGCGGCAGATAGCCCAGCAACTTGCGTATCGCATCCTTCTCCTTCAGGACGTCGATATCGTCGAAGTAAACTGAGCCGCTGTCAGGATCCTGAAGGGTGGCGACAATGCGCATGAGCGTGGACTTGCCGGCGCCATTCGCTCCCAGCAGGCCGAACATGTTATTGCCGATGGTGAGTGAGAGGTTCTTGAGCGCCTTAACGCCGTTGGGATAGGTCTTCGATAGATCCGTAATCGTCAGTGCCAAGCGGACAGCCTCCTGGTGCGTACTTAAAGCAGTTTCGGACCTATATCCGAGAAGAACGATCTTCACGATGGGCGTCGCGGCCAATCGCTCAGAACACAATTTGCAATTCACATCTCTGGAGCTTGGCCGAGAACAAACCAGTGGCCGACGTTACCGTCGATATCATGAGCCGGCCAGAAACTTCCGAAACACCAGCCGGGGACTCGCCTGCCTGAGTGCAGGGGAGCTAGCACGCAGGCTGTGACACCACGATGTTCATGTCGAGAATGTAAAGAAGATTGCGTCAGCGGACGGGGCAAGTCAAGAGGATTCGGCTATAGTCGCCGTTGGCGACCGCTAGTTCTGTCTATCGCTGGACGAGCCGGGAGATTATTATTCACGTCATCCATTGCGAGACGAATTTCCAGGGCGACAACAATCTGATTGGGGCGTTGGGAGCTGACCATGCGTTCTGTCGAAGATAAAGTACAAGAGATAAGTGAGTGGTTTGCGAGTCCGCGATTCGCGGGAATTATTCGTCTGTACTCACCTCGTCAAGTGGCTGAGCAGAGAGGCACCATCGCCGCCGACTGCCCGGTGGCGCGCGTAGCCGCTGAGGGTTTTTATGCGCGACTGAGAGAGCTGTTCAACGCCGGCAAGTCAATCACGACCTTCGGTCCGTACTCTCCCGGACAAGCCGTAACCATCAAGCGGCTTGGCATTGAAGGAATCTATCTGGGAGGGTGGGCGACATCGGCCAAGGGAAGCATTACCGAGGATCCCGGTGCTGACCTCGCCAGCTACCCGCTGAGTCAGGTGCCGGACGAAGCAGCATCGATCGTGCGCGCTTTGCTGACCGCCGACAAGAATCAGCAGTTCTTTCGTTCGCGCATGAAGCCGGAACAGCGGGCGGCCGCTCCCGAAATCGATTACCGCCCGTTTATTATCGCCGACGCCGATACCGGCCACGGAGGAGACGCTCATGTAAGGAATCTGATCCGGCGATTTGTGGAAATCGGGGTGCCGGGTTACCACATCGAAGACCAGAAGCCGGGCGTAAAGAAGTGCGGTCACCAGGGTGGCAAGGTGCTGGTGTCGGAGAACGAACAGATCCAGCGCCTCAATGCCGCACGATTTCAGCTCGACATTATGCGAGTGCCCGGAATCATCGTGGCGCGTACCGACGCCGAGGCGGCGAACCTCCTGGATGGTTGCGCCGACGAGCGCGATCAGCCTTTCATCCTGGGTGCTACCAACCCGGCGGTACCCAGCTACAAGGCGGTGTTTCTCACACTGCAGCGAAAGTTCTACGAAGCCGGAGTCGACGAGGTAAGGGGCCACATGATGTTCGCCATGTCGGACTCTGAATACGATAACGCAACCGCATGGCTCGAAACCACTGGACTGCTGTCTCTCCTTGAGGAGAACGCCAAAGCGTACAAACAGAGTTCGGAAGGGTTGGTCGATACCATGCTCGACAAGGTTATGCCGCGCTTTCTGGATGCTTGGCAGGAAGCGGCAGGCCTTAAGACCTACCGGCGGGCTGTTGCCGATGTCATGGCGTTCCGGGTCAGTCAGGGCGAATCATTTGAGTTGAGCGCTGAGGAATGGCTGGCCTTCTCCAGGCGCGCGTCGTGGTATGCGGCCCGCGAAAAAGCGCGATCACTGGAAATCGACGTGGCCTGGGATTGCGACCTTGCCAAGACCCCGGAGGGCTACTTCCAGGTCCAGGGAGGTCTGGAATATGCCATCGTCAAATCTCTGGCCGTCGCGCCGTTCGCGGACATTTTGTGGATGGAAACCGCCACGGCAGATCTTGAGGAAGCGAAGGCCTTCGCGGACGCGATCCACGGAGAGTTTCCCGACAAGATGCTCGCGTATAACCTGTCACCGTCTTTCAGCTGGGACACCACTGGCATGAGCGACGAGCAGATGAAGCGTTTTCCCGAAGAGTTGGGCAAGCTAGGCTTCGTTTTCAATTTCATTACCTATGGCGGGCACCAGATCGATGGCCTGGCTGCCGAGGAGTTCGCGACCGCGCTACAGCAGGATGGGATGTTGTCCCTGGCGCGTTTGCAAAGGAAGTTCAGACTGCTGGAATCGCCCTACCGGACTCCGCAGACATTGGTCGGCGGTCCAAGGCTGGATGCCGCACTGATAGCCTCCTCCGGACGCACGGCAACCACCACGGCCATGGGTAAGGGTTCGACCCAGCATCAGCACTTGGTCCAGACCGAAGTGCCGCCCAAGTTTCTGGAGGACTGGTTGCAAATTTGGGCGGAGCAAAACGGTTTGCCACCGGCGTTCCGTGTGCAGTTGCGTCCAGTCGCCGCAGGTTCGGACTTCCTGGAACTCAGCTTGTGGAACGATTCGAAGGACCGGGTGGGAAACATCATCTTCGCCGACGTTCAGGACCGGCATGGTTATAAGCTGCTTTCGATCCGCGATATGAATACCTTCGATCCATCGCTGCGAAAGAAGCGGTTGATGACCCTCGCACACCTGTTCCTGCTCCACCGCTACAAGGCGGGATTAGTCCATTACTTGAGTCCGACGGATGACAACCAGCACCAGGCCCTGAAGATGCAGCGGTTGGGGATCTTCAGCGACGTCAGTAATCAGGCTGGGCTCATCATTGTCGCCGGTGTCAATGCAGCCCGAGTCAGCGAGTTGCTTAACCCGGATCGGGTCGTGCTGCGCAAATTGATCGCCAAGACAGAGTAGAAGCCGGTCTCATCAATGGAGCCATGGCAAGGGTCAATTGAGTCTCTGGCTCTTGGCCGGAGAGTCTGGATGGGGGAAGAATTCCGTGGCGTTGCTCAACTCTGTCAATCCCCTCGAACGTGCTGAAACTGTCTGAAAACGGCGCTGGTACCCCTCTTCTGAGGAATTCTGTTTTCAAAATGCAGTTTACTGGCTAGTCTAGGTCGCTGAGGAAAACCTATGGCTGAGGCGGAAGCTCGAGCGGCAAGCAGTCACGAGTGGGGCAGAACCGGGCGACATGATGCCTGGTGGGTAGAAATTCTACCGGTCGTGATCATCCTGGGAGGGTTTGGAATTTACGCCACGTGGAGGGCCTTTGAGGGACGTTTTTATGAGTGGGGCCCATACCTCTCTCCCTTCTACTCTCCTCTGATCGACCCGCACCACCACTGGTGGCCACTGTCTCCCGCGTTGCTAATTCTCGCCGGCCCTCTCGGGTTTCGCGTCACCTGCTACTACTACCGCAAGGCCTACTATCGTGCCTTCTTCCTCGATCCGCCGGGCTGCGCCGTGAGCGAGGGCAGGCGTTCTTACCGGGGGGAGACCTCATTTCCTTTCATTCTCCAAAACGTACACCGCTACTTCTTGTACCTGGCTGTGCTCTTTCTGTTCTTTTTGTGGCATGACGTGATTCACGCTTTCTCCTTCGACGGACAGTTTGGCATTGGCGTGGGGACGCTCGTCCTGCTAGCCAACGTGATTTTGCTTACGATGTATACCTTTTCCTGTCATTCTCTGCGCCACTTAGTAGGCGGCAAGCTGGACTGTTTTTCGTGCGTCACATTTGGCCGGCCTCGCTACCAGGAGTGGCGTTGGACGAGTGCCCTGAATCCGCGCCACATGCTGTTCGCATGGATGAGTCTCTTTTCGGTGGGTTTGGCCGATCTGTACGTGCGGTTAGTGTCCTCGGGGGCGATTCGAGATATGAGGCTATTTTGAGCGACACACTTGAGACGCACGAACACGACGTACTGGTTATCGGCGCCGGCGGAGCGGGCCTCCGCGCCGCCATCGACGCGCTTGGACAGGGAGCATCGGTTGGGGTTGTGTGCAAGTCGCTCCTGGGGAAAGCGCACACCGTGATGGCCGAGGGCGGAATCGCTGCTGCCATGTCCAACGTGGATCCAGAGGACAGCTGGCGCGCGCATTTCCGCGACACCATGCGCGGCGGCAAGATGCTCAACAACTGGCGCATGGCCCAGATTCACGCGCAGGAAGCGCCGGACCGAATACGCGAGCTCGAGCAATGGGGCGCGCTGTTCGATCGGACGGAAGATGGGCAGATTCTGCAACGGGCATTTGGCGGACATTCCTTCCGTCGCTTGTGCCACGTGGGCGATCGCACCGGCCTGGAGATGCTGCGTACGCTGCAGGACCGCGGCGTGCACCTGGGATTCGATGTGTACATGGAATGCACGATCGTGCAGCTGCTCAAAGATGGTCCGCGTTGTGCCGGAGCGATCGGCTACTGGCGCGAGCAGGGGCGCTTCGTGGCCTTCAAGGCGAAGTCGGTTGTCATATCGACTGGAGGTATCGGCAAAGCGTGGCCGATTACATCGAATTCGTGGGAATGCACGGGCGACGGAATGGCGCTGGCGTATGACGCTGGCGCCGAGCTAATGGACATGGAGTTTGTGCAGTTTCATCCCACCGGGATGATATGGCCTCCTGGGGTCCAAGGCATATTGGTGACCGAGGCGGTACGTGGCGAAGGGGGCGTTCTTCGCAACAAGCTGGGTGAGCGCTTCATGGAACGTTACGATCCCAAGAAGATGGAGCTCTCCACGCGAGACGTCGTAGCCCGATCCATTTACACAGAAGTGCGGGAGGGTCGCGGCACCGAGCACGGCGGAGCGTTTCTTGACATCTCACACAAACAAGCCGAATACGTGAAGCGCAAGCTTCCCAGCATGTATCACCAATTCAAAGATCTGGCGGACGTGGATATCACCAAGGAGCCGATGGAAGTTGGTCCGACCTGTCACTACATGATGGGAGGAATCCGCGTCGAAGCAGAAACGGGGCAAACTACCGTACCGGGACTCTTCGCGGCTGGGGAGTCGGCTGCCGGGCTGCACGGCTCTAACCGTCTGGGGGGCAACTCCCTTTCCGATCTGTTGGTGTTTGGCCGCCGTGCGGGCTTGGCCGCGGCCCAACACACCAAGGAGGTAGCATCTCCAACCGTCGATGACGCGCAGATCGCAGAAGCCCAGCGCACGTCGCTTTTGCCTTTCCAGCGGCGCGACGGCGAGAACCCCTATGCCGTTCATCGGGACCTCCACCAAGTGATGCAAAATCTGGTCGGCATCTTTCGCACCCGGGAAGACCTCGAGCGGGCTCTGGAAGAGATTGAAAAGCTCAAACAGCGAGAGGCGCGCATCAGCGTCGAAGGCTCGCGCCTCTTCAATCCCGGCTGGCACCTGGCGCTGGAGCTAAGATCCATGCTTACAGTTTCAGAAGCCGTTGCACGAAGCGCGCTGAGGCGGGAAGAAAGCCGCGGGGCTCACAGCCGGATCGACTTTCCAAATACCGATCCTCAACACGGTAAATACAACAACATCATCCGCCGCGAGGGATCGGCGATGACGCTGCGACAGGAACCCCTTGCGGAAATGCCCGATGAGTTGAAGCAGATTGTTGCCGACGACAAATAGTGGAGGACTACGCGTGCAAGAGGCGACCTTTCAAATATTCCGCGGTGACCGGCAGGGCGGCTCTCCCGTCGAGTACCGGATTCCTGTGGCCCCGGGGATGGTAGTTCTTGATGCACTGCACTACGTACAAGCTCACCAGGCTCCGGACCTTGCCGTGCGTTGGAACTGCAAGGCGGGAAAGTGCGGATCGTGTTCGGCGGAAGTGAATGGACGTCCCCGGCTCACCTGCAGGACGCGCCTGGATGCGTTGCCACTGGACAAACCGGTCACCATCTCGCCGATGAAGACCTTTCCCGTGATCAAGGATCTGGTGACCGATGTTTCCTGGAATTACAAGGTCAATCGCAAGATCCCGCCTTTTCAGCCACGTCCGGGGGTGGAATGGAAGTTCTCCCAGGAAGATGTCGATCGGGTGCAGGAATTTCGTAAGTGCATCGAATGTTTTCTGTGCCAAGATGTCTGTCACGTTCTTCGCGAGCATGACAAGCATGAGCAATTCGCGGGACCGCGATTCTTCGTTCGTGTTGCAGCGCTGGAGATGCATCCCCTCGACGGCGTTTCCCGCACGCAACTCCTGCGGGACGAACTTGGTATTGGGCTCTGCAACATCACGAAGTGCTGCACGGAAGTTTGCCCCGAGGAGATACGCATCACGGACAACGCCATCATCCCGCTCAAAGAACGCGTCGTCGATCAGTTTTACGATCCGCTCCTGTGGGTAGTGCGCAAGATCCGTGGAGCGCAAGCCGAATCGAAGTAAGCGAAGGAGGAACCATGGACCTGAAGCTAAAAGCAATTTCCGAGTCAGGTATTGCCGAGGCAATATCAAAAGCGGAGGTCTATCGAAACCTGAACCAGCCGGAGGAGGCTGAGTCGATTTGCCGGGACATCCTCGCGGCCAATCCTGCCAATAATGTGGGGCTTCGAATTTTGGGGCTTGCGCTTACCGACCAGTTCACCGGCCAGGCGCGAGATCGCTATGCCGAAGTTGAAGAGATATTTGGCAGCCTGGTTGATCCTTACGAGCGCCTGTACTACACCGGAATCCTTCACGAACGCCGGATGAAGGCGCAGCTCCGCGCCGGACGCTCTGCGCACACGCTGCTGCCTCTCCTGGAAGAGGCGTTACGGTGTTTTGCAGATGCCGAGAAGATTCGTCCCACGGGCAATGACGATTCGATTCTTCGGTGGAACAGCTGCGTCAGGCTGTTGCAGAGCCGGTCAGATTTCGAGAGGCAAGCAGAACTCGTCTCATTTGATGCCCACGACAGTCCACCTTATTAGTTATGTTGGGTCTCGCCGCCCTGGATCGCGGGTCTACTCCGCAGAACGCCTGGTCAGACCCGCCCCAACTCGTAATTGCCGGAGTGCCCAATTCGACAGGCACACCGGCAAGTATAACTATTTACTTTCGGCAGTTTCGTGCTGACTCGCCCGCTTTTCGGCAGTATTAACCGATGCCAGGAACGATTCTGTGCTCGCCGGCGCGTGTACTTGGCCCGACAGAGTCTTACGGAACGAAACATTCTTACCGTAGATCGCAATGGTGGAGTCATTGTCCTGCTGGATCTTGGCGCCATCCACTGCAACTCCGACAAATACCCCTTTTGAACGTGAATAGCTCAATGCCTCAGTATTCATCTTCCAGTCAGTGCCGGCCGAAGCATGCCTTCCAACCGGCCCGGCTGTCGCCGATGCTTCGCCGCTCAGTTCGAACTTGCTGGAGAGCAGCCCCTGTACGCCCTTATCGTTCATGAACAACATGACGAGATCGACTGACTGCGCCCCGGCCTGGAAGCCAAAGTTGCCTCCACCAATCGAAATGAATGCCGGCGCACTCCATCCATGTGCAGTGCGGCAGGTAACTACACCGCGCCCATGCTCTCCGCCGACGATGAATCCGCCCTTCGCCATGTTTGGCACCACGGCAATGCACTTGGCGCTATTCAGCACTTCTTCGGGGATACCTTTATCGGGAGCGGCCATAATCTCATTCATGACAACACCGGCGGATTGCAGGCGCGCAGTAGTATCTTCCCGCCCCGAACCGGCGAATGCGAAGGTAGCAAGAGATAATGTCAACACAGCAATTGCGTATTTCTTCATCGAGAACACTTCCTTTTTGATTTTTATTCCACACATGATTTGTGGAGAAACTGGTGAATGGGCGAACAATTCGCCGTGAAGGTCAAGCTGTTCTGCGGCCACTAAACAGGTTAATGACCAGGACTACTACAGCAACGACCAACAAGAGGTGGATCAGACCGCCTGCGACATGGAAACTGAAGCCGAGAAGCCACAGAACCACCAGAATGACAAAAATTGTCCAAAGCATGGCGTGCCTCCTTAGGGCCGGTACGGCCGTTAGATAATGGGTTACGGCAGTAAGACGGCTTTACATTATTTCTCCCGAAAGTTCCTCAGGAGAGGTTGCCGCTTTGCCATGAGCAGTAGGGCTGGGAGTCGGCCGAGGGTCCACTGCGATCTTCGACTAGATGCGGCCAAGCAGCAACAAAATGACAACCACCACCAGCAGCAAACCCAATCCGCCGCTTGGGGCATACCCCCAGGAACGGCTGTGATTCCACCTCGGCAGCGCGCCCACCAAAAACAAAACCAACAGAACAATCAAGATAGTTCCGAGCATATTTTTTTCCTCGTCTCTAGGAATCCGGTGTCGGTTGAGTGCGCTTTTCGTGAGCACTCCCGCAACCTGAGTTCGCCGCGATCAAGCTCGCGATGGTTGTCAACAGTTTATGGGGATGCTGTCCCTTACCGTAGAACCTGTCGGCAATAATGCTGGCAGGCACAGCTTCTCCCTGATAGTCGCCGCTCATCGCTACAATCGAAATTGCCGGATACTGGCTGCGTATGTGGGAGATCAACTCAATCCCCGACATCTGCGGCATGTTGATGTCGGTGACGATCAAATCGGGCACCATTTCGTTCAATTGCGCTACAGCGCTGACGCCGTTTTCTGCCATAGCAACGTCATACCCAACTGACATCAGCAGCATCCCCAAGCTCTCACGAATGCTCGGTTCGTCATCCACGACCAAAATTCGGCGTTTGAAACCGTTCGGCATGCTCCCTCCTGAGGGATGGTAGGTAGAACAGGATTCCAGTTACACGATGCCACGCTCACTGCCTTGGAGTCTGGTCAATACAGAACACTCACTTTCAGGATGGTGCAACGGGGGGTGAGAAATGTAACGCCGTGCTGAGGAATAGAAAGAGGCGATATACCTGCGACCGCTGACGGCCGACACTAACCTTGGCACGAGCCCACGCAGTGGACCGTGCCAAGTCAAATGTTAGGTTCTCTTATATCTCCAGCAGCCTGACGCAATTACATTTGCGATCAACTCGCCACTGAAGACGTTGCTCTTCACTCCCCAGAGGTATGGGCTGCTTTCTCAGGCGCCGGACGTGCAGGCTGCGTATGAACCGCAGCTGCTGGACGCGGAGCAGGCTGCTGATGAGCTGCAGGCGCCGGACGTGCCGGTTGCGTATGGACAGCAGCGGTGGGGCGCGGAGCAGGCTGCTGATGGGCTGCAGGCGCCGGACGCGCCGGTTGCGTATGGACCGCAGCGGTGGGACGCGGAGCAGGCTGCTGATGGGCTGCAGGCGCCGGACGTGCCGGTTGCGTATGAACCGCAGCGGTGGGACGCGGAGCAGGCTGCTCATGAGTTGCTGTCGCCGGGCGAGCCGCAGTTTCTTTGTTAGGCTCAGTCGGTGGACGAGCCACGTTAGGGTGCGTTGCAGGAGTGGTGCGCGCAGTTTCCGGACGCGGAGCGGGTTGCGCGTGGGCAGCAGCTGCCGGACGAGCCGCAGTCTCCTTGTTAGGCTCAGAGGCCGGACGAGGCGCGTTAGAGTGCGTTGCTGGAGCGCTAGCCGCAGTCTCCTGGCGAGGGGCGCTCTTCTCGGGTTTTGGAACTGCTTTGCTTGCTGCTGACGGAGCGGCAGCACGATTCTCAGGAGCCTTGTACGGTGCTCCTGCCTGCTTGGCGGCTACCACCCCACGACCGCTAAACTCCGCCGGCTTCGCAGTTGCCGCGATCGCCGGACGCCCATGGTTCACCGACGCCAGGAGTGCGTGGTTGGTGCTGGCAGCTTGCACATGCTGAGTTTGCAGGGCCGTTGGCGGCCTGTGTTGCTCGTGAGCCGCTGTCTCTTCTGCCTGAGTGGGGCGGGCGTTGATCCCACCAGTGCCGCCGTTGTAACTGACGCGGTTCACTGTGGTGTTGTTGATCACTCTTGTGTTGTACACGTTATGAATGTTGGTGACGTTCACGTTGTTGACCGCACGGTTATAGTAAAACTGGTTGTTCTGCCAACGTCCCCCTTGATAGCCGGAACCACCATAGCCATAGCCGTAGTTGACACCACCGTAGAAACCGACTCGTGGACCCCAGTAGCCGCCATTCCAGGCGTAGGCACTGCCGCCCCAACCCCAATAACCGGGAGTCCAGAGCAAGCCAACCGCGGGAGCCATTACCCACGTGCCCGGCACCCAGAAGTAGCCCTCACCTCCGTAAGCCCAGTAGCCAGGCGTCCACAAATAACCAGCGGCCGGGGCCACGGGTTGCGCGTACACAGGTAGTGCAGGCGGGGCAACCGTAATAGATACGGCGACCTGTGCGAATGAGGCTGCCGGTATAGCCAGTATCAGAACTGCTAACAATAGCAAACGGGTTTTACGCATTTTGACTCACCTTGCCAGATCATCCTTCGATTGCCCGGTTGTAGCCTTACGTTGCCGCGGGCTGCGTGGATGGAAAGGCATGCTTCATACGCAACGATTTCACAGATGCAATGCCAATTCTGTGCACTCCGGCTCACTATCGGTGAATGTCATAATGGGAATCTGCTAAGTCTAGGCTCTCTCTGCGAATATGCGTCACATCAAAAGTCGGATATTCTCCAATCCAAATTTACCTACCTCGCCGAAGCTCTAGTTTGGGACAACTTGATTTCCCCATTGCAGCGAGCAATTGTGAACAGATTAATTGGTAATGAGAGCCATACCATGGCACCTGACCAATGTACTAAAGGAGAGTCGAATGAAATTCACGAAGATATTTGCTGTTGTCCTGGGGGCGCTGATCGTGATCGCCCTGTCCCTGCCAGTAATGGCGCAGAGCACCACACAATCCACCACTACGACTTCACAGGATCCGGCATCTTCGCCGCAGGCCCAAACCACTCAGACCACTAATACGACCATCACGCCGCCGGATCCGCAGGTAAAGCAGACCGATACCACGACGACCACAACCACGCCCCAGCCGCTGGTAAAGCAGACCGACACGACGACCACCACAACCGCACCGCCGCCGGAGGTGAAGAGGGACACCACATCGACGACCACAACGACGCCCCAGCCATAGTTGAAGGGTATTCCGTCTTACTGTTCCTGAGCTGGTACTACACCGTCGTCCCTTTAGCGCGATTGAATTAAGGTTGCGGCGACTGGATGTCTAAAGGTGGACAACAAGTTATGATCCTTGAAGTTTGAGACCCGCACCACTCCCACCCTTTTGGTTGTTGCAACAAGGGTGGGATAGTTATTCAGAGATTCCTTAGACGTCAAATCCTTGACGTCACAGTCGAGGCAATGCTCATACCTCGCAGAGACTTTGGAGATTGCAGCGAGCGTGGTGGTGGGTTGCACCTCGCGGTTCTCCCGCCAGCGGTGGATTATGAGCTGTACATTCTTCGAACGGCTTCCTCCGCTCTGCACGGTTAAGCGCCCAAATTGCTCGATATCTTGACTCTGGGGGAACGTCTGGGGTGGCGGATCAGCCACGAGACACGCCCATCGCAATCCAGTATGTCCGAGACTGGCTCCGCCGGTCGGCGGTCTGTCGCCATATCCGGCCTGTCAGCGCGGCGCCGTCAGATTGTTCCGAAAAGACTCCGTTGGTGCGGGAGTAGGCAGCGAGATCGCTCGAAGGACTGCTGATGTCTGACCGGGCTCAGCGTTGTTGGCCGGGATGACCGATTGGAGGTTCAGGAGAAGAATTCGGCTGTCGGAGTGATAGGCCTGGCCGGACGTAGTTTGTCCCAGGAAGACCGGATCGCCACCACGCAAGTATTCCTGACCACTGACCGCGGATGCATAGGTCAGGTTGGCGCCAATGAAGTCACGTTCTGCATCCACCTCGGGATCGATCCTGTGATTGATCAAACGCCCTCGCTTCGCGATTTCAATCGCAATGTCGTGGGTGGCGGCGCCCGCCCAGACAGGCGTGCCATCAACCGTGGAATCGGTTTTCCAGATGCGAAGATGATGGCGTCGTGAGACCACTCCGTCCGGATCAGGTAAGGCGTAGGAGTAGTCCTGTATTCTTCCGAATAAGTAGAATCTGGCCATCGGCAAGCTCTTATCGCTGGTTCCATGCCGCAACAGGTGCCAGACGAATGCCGGCCGCCATTTATCGGTTCTAACCCAACCCGCGCGCTGAAAAGCTTCCTGCAAGTCTTTTTGTTGGCCGACGAAAACCAGATTCACCATGTCGCCTTCACGTCCTTCGGCATTGAAGACACGGGGCGGCAAGTAATCCATCATCTCGCCCAGCTCGGAATGGTTCTTTGGCGAACGCGGTAAACCTGCTTCTAGAATCGAGGTATCGCCGTCAACCTGCGCGGTGATTTCCGTGCTTTTTACGACCGTGCTGCTGCGGCCACGAGTCAGCAAGAAAACCGGAGTGGCAGGGAGGAAGATCAGGCCAGTAACGATCATCGCGCCAACCATTAGCTTAGTGCGGGAACCTCCTTTTACTTCCTTGCTGGCACGCAACCCGACCCGGTCGCCGTTGACCAAGGCTACGGAGTCGAGTTTCAGGGACACTTGGCCTCCGATGCCCAGAAGCCGTCTGCCCTTGACTCCGGTGACGGAGCCGCGGGCCACGGTTCCGGCCGGAATGACTGTGAAGCCTCCGACGCTGACATCTTTCACAACGATAAAGTTCAGGACGTCCCCAACGTGGGCGTGAGCAGAGCAAACGCTTTCGGCCAGTCGAAGGTCGATTGGGGTACCGTCCGGAATGATCAGCCGGGCGGGAATAGCGCTCCCCTCCTGGGCTGACATACCGGGCATGAGAAACATCATGAGGAGGAGGTAAACCGGTATTTTGCGGGGACACGCGCTGAACAATGTATGCCGCCTTTGCTGGGAGCCTAGCCCTTACCCGCGACGGCCAAAGATCTCTAGCGCAATGGCGTGCTGGATATGCAACTCTAACACCGTCTGAAATATCTTGTATGTTCTTATTTGCACACCTTGAGATTTCGAGGGGGCTGACCCATCTGCGGTCGACGAGCAATACTGACCAGCCTTTGCCGCCTGATTGTTGGAGACTTGACTCAGCAAGGCGCCACTCCGGGCGTTAAATGTTCGGGCGACGCTGAAGTGGCAAGGAGTTCTTGATGAATCTAAATCTAATGGATCCCAAATTGATCGCTCTCGCCGTCGCGGTGGTTCTGCTAATTGTCATTGCCATTGCACTGTACGTGCGAAAACGCAAGAAGACCACGGCAGAGCTACGCGGCCGTTTCGGGCCGGAGTACGATCGAGCCGTTCAGCAACATGGTTCCGAACGCAAAGCCGAAGCGAAACTGGCGGATCGTGAAGCACGGGTTGAAAGACTCAAGATACGCGATCTTGACCTAATCGAGCGTGAGCGCTACTCAGGCGAGTGGCAGGCGGTGCAATCCCGCTTCGTCGATTATCCCAAGGGCGCAGTGACGGAAGCCGACGAGCTGGTCTCTTCGCTCATGCGGACGCGTGGCTATCCTGTGGCTGATTTTGATCAGCGAGCGGCAGACATTTCCGTCGACCATCCGCAAGTAGTGGAGAATTACCGGTCCGCGCACAAAATCGCCTTGCGCCTTGGCAGAGGCGAGGCTAGCACCGAAGACCTGCGAACCGCGATGATCCACTATCGCTCACTCTTCGACGAGCTGGTGCAGGCGCAAACCGTTGGCGATCAAAGGGTGGCGTAACACTTAGGATGTGTAAGCCAACGGTTAGGGGGCGATTGACACCCATTACGGAACGAAGGAGAAAGTCATGATGAAACCGAGCACGGACGACAAAACCACAGGCAAGATCCACGAAGTCAAAGGAACGATCAAGGAGAAAGTCGGAGAGATCACCAGGAACCCCAACCTGGAAGCGGACGGCAGAGCTGAAAAGAATGCCGGTAAAGTTCAAAACTGGGTCGGCAAGGTTGAAAAGGCTGTTGGCGAATAAGCGAATCGAAATTCAGAAACGGGGGGTTAAGACATAAATGCCGCAATCAGTCCTGGAACGCACCGGCGAGCACATTGCCGAATCAGCACGCAAGGCATCTCGCGCGACGTCTGCCGTTGCAGATGCAATCGAAGATGGCGTACAAGCCGCGAAGCGTGTCGCAAAACAAGGCGGCGATGCCGCTGAGGAATTTCTTGATGACACAACCAAGCGCCTGCAGCGACATCCTATCGAAACAGTTGTAACAACATTCGCGATAGGCGTTGCCGCCGGAATATTGATCGGCTGGATGGCGAAGCGAAGGTAACTGTTACCAACAGATCGGATACTAAGAAAAAGGTCCAGTGCGCTGGACCTTTTTCGCTGGATATCTCGGTCCCGAGGCTCGTGACGCGAGCGGTAGACTCCAGTATCGTCTCTAACCAATCGCTGTACAAATTATCGACCTCTTTGCAAGGAAAACCCTGCTGCGACGGCCTAATCTGGCCGTGACCCGCAAAGTTCCCGGCGGTCAAAAGGATACAGCTAATCGCTGCACCTACGCCTACCCTGGAGTTGAGGAAATACCAATGAAAGCATTTGCGACTTTAGGAACAGCAGTACTGTTGCTGGCTCTTGGAACCATCAGTCCTGCCTTTGCACAGCAGGAACATGAGGAAGCCAAGCCAGAGCAGCAGCAGGAGCATGCCCAGCCGCAGCAACCACGTGCGCAGGCGCAGCCGCAGCAGCATGCCCAACAGCAGGATCAAAACAAGCCACAGCAGGGCCAAGCCAAACAGCAGTCACAGCAAGCTAAGCAGGGAAGCCAGAACAAGCAGGAACAGCAACAGCAGGCCAAGCAGCAGAACGAGAACAAACAGCAGCAGCAGGCCAAGCAGCAGAACGAGAACAAACAGCAACAGCAGGCCAAGCAGCAGGGCCAAAACAAACAGCAGCAACAGCAGCAAGCCCGCCAGGGCGCCCAGCAGCCGGTACAACATACCCAGGAACAACAGCGCGTCCAGCAGGCCGCATGGCAAGGTCATGAATCACGCAACTGGCAGGCGGACCACCGCACGTGGCAGCAACGCGGCGGATATAACGGCTACCGTATCCCTGACAACCGTTACAACGGCTACTTTGGCCGGGACCACGGGTTTGTCATCTTCAACCAACCCTATATGGTTGTCGGTGGATTTCCACGCTTCCAATACAACGGCTTTTGGTTCAGTCTAGTCGACCCATGGCCCAACGCTTGGGCAAATAATTGGTACGCAACCGACAACGTTTACGTTGTCTACACCGGCGATGGATATTACATGTACAACGAGAGCTACCCTGGCGTCGGCATCGCGATCAGCGTTTCGATGTAACGCGCCGCCTGATTTATCGCAGCCAGGCTGCAACGTAAAGAACGTGCTGACGGCGAAGGAGCCGAAAGGCATGAGTGCCCGGCATCGATGCAATAGGGAGGTCGAACAAATGGAACATTGGGGGATCTACGTCGCTTATGGATGGCTGGGTACGATAATCTGGGCCTTCACGGACGCTGTGCAGGCAATTCGCAAAGGGCCGCAGCCCCAGCCTTCGGCGCCAGACGTGCACAACTCATGAGTGGCGTCCCGCGGCTTCGGCTCTGTGGCATCGACTCCACCCTAAATGGCCTGATCCGCAGCTAACGGCAAAGCGGTAGTCTTCAAAGCCCCGATTTGCCTCCACATTTCAGAATTGAGGGAAGCGAGAAGGTTGGCCAAAATGAGCAACGAGGGGTCTGAACAAATGCTAGGTCTGTTGAAAGAGCTATCCGTTTATAAAACCATGGATGAGGACTACACGGCCGGCCCTCAGAATGAAACTGCGGCAGAAGGCCATGAGGGACGCGAACGGAGGCGGCGGGAGATAAAGCAGGAAATGCATACGCTCGCTGCGGAAAGCAAGAGTGAATCGTCCTAAGGCACGCCGAGGTGTGAGGTTCCTCACCACCCGTAATACTGCCCTCAACTAAATGGCTACATGGTCACAGCTATTCTCCCTAGAAGAACCAAACTGGGAGAAAGCTGTGCGTTCCAATCGCTTTCCCCGGGTGCACGGGGATTGGCGGTTTTTCCCTAGCCGGTCAATCTTGACCAGACGCGAGCTGCCACTCCAAGCGACAATTGCTTGACCTTGAATTCATCAGGTCGTTGTGCGTGGGCAGGAGGCCCTCTAGGGTGCAACCCGCAATTTGCTCGAGGTATCTCATATAGGAGGACTCGGAGCTGACGGAGTCGGCCGCGATTTCTTAACAAAGATTCTCTTAACATCGCAGAGGCGCAATCAGACAAGAGCCTTTGCCGGAATTTAAAGAAAGGCAGAAAATCATGCCCTTAGTTCAAGTTGTACTGGTCCTGATCGTCGTCGGAGTCCTTCTGTGGCTGGTGGATCGCTTCATCCCCATGGCCGGTTCCATTAAGTCAATCCTGAATGCCGTGGTGGTGATAGCCGTCGTGCTATGGCTACTGAATATCTTTGGTCTGCTTCATTCTCTCTCTAGCATTCACGTCGGCCAGCCCTAAATAGGCCGACAGATGAATCGCAATAACCTTGACGCCCCGAGTCTGGAGTTGTGCACGATGACCGAGTACGAGCGGGATCCAGTATGGACACCGGGCTAGCCGTGAATAACGCGATCGGAAGTAAATGTCGAGCGCTCCTGGTTCGCACGCTGGCAACGTTGCTAGTAACACTGATGTGTAGCGGTGGCGTGTCCGCATACTCCGTGCTGACCCACGAGGAGATTGTCGACTTGCTGTGGACGCCTGAAATAAGGCCGCTCATCCTCAAACGGTATCCCGGGCTCTCCGAAGACGAGATCAAGGAAGCTCATGCCTATGCCTATGGTGGGGCGGTCATACAGGATCTGGGTTACTATCCATTCGGCAGCATCGAATTCAGTGATCTGGTGCACTATGTTCGCACCGGCGATTTCGTTCGCGAATTACTAACGCAGAGCAATGACGCGGACGAGTATGCTTTCGCCCTAGGCGCTCTGGCGCACTACGTATCTGACATAGATGGTCACCCTGCCGTAAATCAGGCTGTTGCGATCCAATATCCGAAGCTACGGGCAAAGTACGGCAACTCAGTGGAGTATGCACAGAACAAAACCGCGCATCTGAAGACGGAATTCGGATTCGATATGGTGCAGGTCGCAAAACAACGTTACGCACCGCAGCAGTACCATGAGTTCATCGGCTTTCAGGTCTCCAAGCCATTGCTGGAGCGGGTTTTTCCGGTCGTCTATGGATTGCAGTTGAATGCTGTCCTGCCGCATGCGGATCTCACAATTAGTTCGTATCGTTATTCGGTGAGTCGAATGATCCCCGAATTAA
>JBARGS010000166.1:0-16824 GCA_049798495.1 Candidatus Korobacteraceae bacterium
GCGGTTGAAGCTGGGCCGATCCAGGGCAACATGCTGTGGCAAAGTTTGGGCGGCGCTTGCGCCCGCGACAACGATGGCGACATCATCGCGCAATGGGACCGGACGGCTCATCGCTGGCTGTTATCGCAGAATGTCTTCGAGGGACCGCCTTATTACGCCTGCGTGGCCGTTTCCACCAGCGCCGACGCAACGGGCACGTACTACGAATACCAGTTTCCTCTGGGCAACGACTTTCCTGACTATCCCAAGTGGGGCATTTGGCCGACCGGCTATTTCGAGACCAACAACGCCTTCGGCAACACGGCCTATGTGAATGTCTGCGCCTACAACAGCGCCAAGCTGCTGGTGGGAGACCGTTCGGCCGAACAGGTTTGCTTCCAGACCTCGACCAACGACACCAGCCTGCTGCCCGGCGATCTCGATTCCAATATTCCTCCACCGAGCGGGCAGGATGAATTTTTCATCGGCAGCTACCTGGAGGATCCTAGCAACAGCCATCTCTATCTGTATTCCATGCACCCGGACTACGCTAACCCCAGCCAGTCGACATTTGCCGGCAACAACCTGGGCAATCCGATCAGCGTGCCTGCCTATACTCCGTTTTGTCCGCTCAGCGAATTCTGCGTGCCGCAGGATGGCACCAGCGAGAAGGTCGACGCCTTGGGCGATCGCGTAATGTATCGCTTCTCTTACTGGGATGACGGACCGCTGGCGAGTGTCAACGCCACTGCCGGCCGTCTGCATCAGCAGCACTGGTACGTGAATCACGTGGTAACTGCGTCCAACAGCCAGGCGGGCGTGCGCTGGTACGAGTTCCGCGCCAACGTGAAGAAAGTTGATATCACTGCAGTCTCGTTATTCCAGTCGGGCACCTTCGCCCCCGACGCGAACAATCGCTGGATGGCATCGATCGCTCAGGACAAGAATGGCGATATCGCTCTCGGCTACAGCGCGGCGAGTCCCACGCTGTTCGACTCCATCTATGCTACCGGGCGCGTGCCTACGGATCCGTTGGGACAGATGGAAGCCGAGACGGTCCTGACCGCCGGCACCGGCTCGCAAAGCGGAGGCCAGCGCTGGGGCGACTACTCCAGCATGATGATCGACGGCGCCGACGGCTGTACCTTCTGGTACACCCAGGAATACTACATAGTGCCCGCAGGAGGATCGAACTGGCAGACGCGATTGAACTCGTTTAAGTTCAACGGCTGTCAGTAGGGTCGATTGATCGCGCTGGCGTGGGAAGTGATGACTTGCGCCAGCGCGTAAATTAATGGCTAAACAGGACGCCGGGCTCGTCTCCCGAGGCTTGCCGACTGCTTACTGGACGCTTCGATCTTCCGCGTTATCTCTTTCCAGTTTTGCCTTCAGAAAATCGACATGCCCGTCTTCCATCTGTGCCAGCTCCTGATAAATAGCTCGAAGAGGGCCGGGCCCGGTGCTGTCAGCGAGATGAGCGTAGAAAAGTTGCGCGCTGACCTCGGCCGTTAAGGCTACCTCCAGAGCACTCTCGCGAGCGTCCGCTCCAGACCCATTGACCGTGAAGATATCGCCATCTTCCAGCCTGGGCACCTCAACGAATTCCACCAGCTCTTCTTCCGTCAGCGAGCAGCTGGCGTTGCCGTATTGCAGGGTATAACGCGCTTGCAGCATCGAGCTGTGACGCCGCTCCTCGACCGCCATCTCCCAGAAGACGCCGGCGATCTCCAGTGACTCAGGGTCGCGAAACTCGGTGAACATCTCGGCGAAGCGGTGGTAGATCTCGGCGTTGCGCTCCTCGATGAAGATGGCGACGTGCAAAGCCTCTTGCGCATCGAGAGCGGCGAAACTTCGTTTCATAGGGGAAGCTCCAGCAGAGTCGCGTATCGCCGCATTCTACCGGGAAAAAGGACGAATTCTCCGGGGAAACAAAAGGATATGTAGCGGTCGATTCCAGAATGGGAAAGCGATGGGTTGCACGCTTTGGGGAAGCGGGCCTGGCTACTCGGGTTTTGCCTTCATTTCCTTTCCGCGATCGGCTTCGATCAGGGCGATGGTTCGCTTGAGCCAGTGCTTGACGTTCTCGCGCAGCTCTTCTTCAGTCTGGTTGGGAGTTGCGACGGTCACCCCATGGCGGTTCAGAGGAATGTGATGGCAGGGAATATCCTCGGTGCGATACTCCTCAGGGACAAAGTCATACAGCAGGCACTCATGGCAGGCATGAGGCCGTGTCGGATCGCCGTGATTGGGGCACGTCAGGGAATCCTGAAAGATCGAGGCCGGTCCCCACGGGGTGCTATACCAGTTGCCATAGCCGCCCTGCTCGATGAAATTCAGCTCATAACGCAGTACTTCCAGCACATCGCGCTTGTCCTCAGACATATACGTCACCCCCGGCAGGCGCCCTTCCGGCTACCCATCCTGGTCCTAATTGTGAGCCGAGTCCGTACAACCGGGCTGTGACGCACCTCACTTCGAGGTGTGATCCGTACCCGCCAATGGAACTACTGCTAAATCGGGAATAATGCCATGGCGCAGGCGCAGTGACTTAGGTCATAGTCCGGCGGACACCGCGGATGGCATAGTGGGGTTGCAATCGCGCAAGGGAGGCGAAAATGGATGGTAAGCCCAGCTTCGACGAACGGCCATTTATCGCGATTTGGGAAACGACGCAGGCCTGCGACCTGGCCTGCGTACACTGCCGCGCCTGTGCTCAGCCGGGCCGCAATCCGCTGGAGCTAAGCACGGCGGAAGCCAAGCGGTTGATCGACGAGATCGCCGCGATGGAGGTGCCCGTGTTTGTGCTCACCGGGGGCGATCCGATGAAGCGCGCCGACATCTTCGAACTGGTGCAGTATGCCTCGCAGCAGAAGGTTCGCATTTCGTTGACGCCGAGCGCGACGCCGCTGCTCACCCGCGAGAACATCGTACGACTGAAAGACTGCGGACTGGCGCGGTTGGCGGTCTCGCTTGATGGGCCTACCGCCGCTATTCACGACGCCTTCCGTCGAGTCGATGGTTCCTATGAGTGGACATTGAATGCGGTGCGCTGGGCCCGCGAGGCCGGTCTCCCAGTACAGATCAACACCACCGTTACGCGTCATAACCTGTCCATGCTGGACGCCACCATTGCGCTGCTGGAAAAGCTCGACATTGTTTTGTGGAGCGTGTTTTTCCTGGTTCCGACCGGGCGCGGGCAGAGCATCGACCTGATTTCAGCGAAAGAGTTTGAAGCCGTCTTCGAAAAGCTCCATGAGACTTCGCAGCGAGTGTTGTTCGATATCAAGAGCACCGAGGCCCAGCACTACCGCAGGTTTCTGTTGCAGCGCCGCACCGAGGCGCGCCGCCGCGCCCAGGACCCCGCCGACCCGTTTCACCGCATCCCGCAATATGCTCAAATGCCGGTCGCGATGGAGACCGCCGACGGAATCGGCCGCGCGCCACGCGGTATCAACGACGGCAAGGGCTTCGTCTTTATCTCCCACCTTGGGGAAGTGTTTCCCAGCGGCTTTCTGCCGAGCTCCGGAGGCAATATTCGCACGCAGTCGTTAGCCGACATCTACCGCAACTCGCCGCTGTTTCGTTCACTACGCGACAGCAGAAACCTGGAAGGGAAGTGTGGACGCTGCGAGTTCCGTGAGGTCTGCGGCGGTTCTCGTGCCCGGGCTTACGCGGTCACAGGAAACATGTTTGCCGAAGAACCCTGCTGTGTCTACGAACCAAAACGGTCAGCAGTTGGGTCGGCCGGAGCGGTCGCAACGCACTAACCGGTTCCATTAACCCCAGAAGATCGATTGTCTCTGTTCGCTCCAGGACATCGACTGTCCGTGGCGGACAGAAGCGATTCGCATTGCTTGCCTAACGGCAGTCGTTCTTCCTTTGAACCAAGAGGTTACTTCTAACGTAAATTGAGCAGGGTCTTGTTTCGACAGGCTCCAACTTGAAGCCACGGTCGCGAGGGAGAGTTTATGGAAACCCTACCGCGGGATCCGAGGACGCTTTTCGTCGAATGACGTGGGGCGCGGCTTCACCGCCGTCGGGGTGATCCCTCTCGCCTTGGGTATTGGGCGAACGGTGGCTTTCCGATACGAGAAGGAGGACGCCCAATGACCGAGTTGCTCCAGGATTTTCGCTATGCGCTGCGGCAGTTGCGCAAGAATCCAGGTTTCACAACCGTGGCCGTCCTCACCCTGGCCTTCGGCATTGGTGCTACGACGGCAATTTTCAGCGTTGTATACGGCGTGTTATTGCGGCCGCTGCCGTACCCTGATCCGAACCGGATCATGGCCGTCTTCGAGGTCACCTCAAAGGGCAGGCCGTCGCGCGTCGCAGACCCCAACTTCGACGATTTTCGCGACCAGAGCCGCAGCTTCCAGGCGATTGCCAAGTACATTGACGACATAGCGTCCGTCTCAGGAGGTTCGCAGCCGACGCGCACGACGGTTGCGCGCGTCTCGCCCGACTTTCTCAAGGTCTTTGGTATTCAGCCGATCGTGGGTCGCGATTTCAATGCCGGCGACGCGAAAAAAGGGGCTGGCCCCACCGTTCTTGTCAGCTATGGATACTGGAGGCAGTATCTAGGATCGCCGCAGGACCTCTCGCAGTCGCACCTGAAGATTGATAACGCGGTCTTCTCCGTGATCGGCGTGCTCCCAGCCGGATTTCGTTTCCCTCCCGACGTCGATCTGTGGCTGCCAGCCGATTTGGAGGGAGAAAATCCGAGCAGGACGTCGCATAACTACAATGCGGTCGGGCGACTCCGCGACGGCGTCACTGTCGAGCAGGCGAATCGAGACATCGGTGCGATAGCCCGGCGCATTCACGATACATCGAGCGAGCAAGGCGATTATCTCCTCAAAGACGGAATAGTCGTCCCGCTACAAGAGTCGATCACAGGCAAAGCTCGCTCCCCGCTGCTGGTCCTGCTGGGTGCAGTGGGATTTCTGCTGCTGGTGGCGTGCGCCAACGTAGCGAATTTGCTGCTGGCGCAGATGTCGGTCAGAGAGCGCGAGCTTGCCATTCGTAGCGCGCTCGGTGCAGGGCGCGGACGGCTGATCCGCCAGTTCCTCACCGAAGCACTGCTGCTTTCGCTCGTGGGCGGGGGCCTTGGCGTACTGGGGGCGCTCAGTGGTGTCGCTGGGTTAGTGGAACTGGCGCCGGCAAATTTGCCGCGGCTGGACGGCGTCTCGATCAATATTCCAGTACTTGGGTTCGCGCTTCTCCTTTCCACCGCGGTCGCAGCCGGCCTGGGAGCGTTTACCGCCGCGCACGCGACTTCCGGGAACCTGCGCGAGGGCCTTGTGGAAGGCGGGCGGGGACAAGCGGGTTCGCAAGGCAGCCAACGCGTCGGCCGGGTAATCGTAGCGGCGCAGATTGCGATCACATTGGTTCTCGTGGTCGGAGCGGGATTGTTCGCGCGCAGCCTGATGAAAATGGTCGAAGTGAATCCCGGCTTCCGTGTGGATAAGATCGTCACGATGGACGTCTCGCTTCCGTGGGTGGACGATCCCAAAGCAAAGGCAGGTCAGGCGATTTTCTTTTCCAACCTGATCGACCGGCTCAAACAAATCCCGGGAGTGCGCAAGGTTGGCGCGACTAGCGGCCTGCCGATGGATGGCGGCCTTCCCGACGGAATGTTTTTGCTTATGAGGCAGAATGAGATCCCCAAGACCCCGGATGGTCTTGGTGCGCTGTTCCAGCAAAAGGAGCGCATTGGCAACGCGGACTTCTGCGTCGCCACGGACGGATACTTCCAGGTTCTCGGAATTCCGCTGATTCGAGGGCGCATCTTTGACGAGCGCGACGGCGCGAATTCTCCGCACGTTGCCGTAATCAGCGAAGCGCTTGCCCGCGACCGGTGGCCAAATCAGGACCCGATCGGCCACACGATTGAGTTCGGAAACATGGATGGCGACTTGCGTTTGCTGACCATCATCGGGATCGTAGGCGACACTCACGAATATGGCCTCGATGTGCCGCCACGTCCAACTGTTTACGTGAATCTGTTCCAGCGGCCGCACGCCGCGATCAGCATAACCATGTTGAGCGATGCCGACACGCGCTTGGTCGCTTCGGCAGCGCGAGGAATCCTGCAAGACCTCAACCCTGAGATTCCGGCGAGGTTCCGGACGTTTTCGCAAGTCTATTCTGCTTCGTTGGGCGGGCGGAGATTCAACGTCATTCTCATCGGATTCTTCGGAATCACCGCGCTGCTGCTGGCAACAACAGGGGTGTTTGGCGTGATGGCCTATTCGGTGAGCCGCCGCACGCGGGAAATTGGCGTGCGTGTCGCTCTCGGGGCGGCCACCGGCGACGTTCTGAGGTTGATTCTGGGCCAGGGATTGCGCACGATTTTCATTGGGGTGGCGATTGGGATTACCGGTTCACTGGCCCTGACGCGCACCGTGAAGTCGCTCCTCTTTGGCGTGACTGCCACTGATCCGCTGACTTTCGGCGGCGTGACACTGCTCCTCGTGGGGGCAGCGTTGCTGGCTTGCTATATTCCGGCGCGGCGGGCAACGAAAGTAGACCCAATCGTCGCGTTGCGCTATGAGTAGGCGCTTCATCAATGCCTGAGCAGGATTTGCAACGCAACCCAGGCCTATCGTGTTGCGTCCGACGCTTGAGACCAGTTCTAGCCCTCGATCATCGTCGCTTGCCGCGCGGCAGCAACATCGTGACCGCGGCATAGATTCCCGTCGCCACTCCGGCATACAGAAATCCATTTCCAAACACCATTGCCCCTACCAAGAGAACCCAGGCCAGGTCGGAATCGGGGGTCGCACCAACCACGAACGACAAAATGAAAGGGGGGCAAACGAACAATGCCGTGCCGGTAAACAGGCTGTGGAGCGCAGGCGAAACAACTTGAGATCTCCACAAGAAATACACGCCAACCGCAACCGCCATCCCCAGCACGAAGCTGACGGAGAGCACCATCACCAGGTAATTTTCTTTCGATCTCGAAGATTGAGGTACGCTCACCCAGGTTCTCCTCTATGAGTGTAGTGCCGCGAGCCTCCCCACCGCATTGCCGGCCGCTTCCTCGGCTAAGGAAGCTGAACGCTTCGAAATCCCAAAACCGTACACGTCACAACACTCGTGTGACGGCCGTGCTTGCGCTCTTTTCTGTTGCGGGTAGACTGAGCTTACTGAAGGTTGCCTGACCGCAAGGAGGTAGCCCGAATGCAAACGCGCTCTTCCAGCAACGCGAGTTCATCGCGGAATCCAGCAGGCAATCAGTGGCAGACAACGGCGGGAGCCCAAGCGAAGGTGTTTCCAGGAGGTAGCTATGCCGCTCAGCAAAGTTAAGGAGTTCCTCGATTCGCACGATGTGAAGTATGTCGTCATCTCCCACTCCAAGGCTTACACCGCGCAAGGCATCGCCGCCATCACGCATATTTCCGGCAAGGAGCTGGCGAAGACCGTCATTCTCAAGCTGGACGGCGATTTGGCCATGGCCGTATTACCGGCGTCGTACCAGGTCGATTTGGAAGCTCTCCGCAAGGCCACAGGTGTGCGCGATGCCGAGCTGGCCACGGAAAACGAATTTAAGCGCCACTTTCCCGATTGCGAGACAGGCGCGATGCCGCCGTTTGGCAATCTCTACGGCATTCCGGTTTACGTGGATCAAACGCTAACGGAAGATCGCGAGATCGTCTTCAACGCCGGTTCGCACTATGAGCTGATCAAGTTGGCGTACAAAGATTTCGACCGGCTGGTGAAGCCCGAGGTGATGGAGTTTTCGAACGCGCGAGCAGCGTATGCGATGGTGTGAACGCCCTTGACCGTGCGGGGCGATGCAAATTCAAGCATCGTCCGCAGGTTCGTGCCGATGTTGCACCGCCCCGCTGGTCAGTGATGCCGCCGCAGGTGATCGAACTGGTAACGGATTGTGGTAGGAGCAGTGAGCCTGTATTTCTTCTGGCATGGCGCAGGTTGTAGCGGAAGCTGCCGACCGATGGCCATTCCAGCTGAGGGTGCAGCCAGAACTCAGGCGGACCGGAGCAGTGGTCCAACGGAGGAGGACTTCATCACTTTTTGCCTTGCAGCACGCGGCCCGTGGTCGGGAGTCTGAGGTATCTCGATCTGCCCCCTGATTGGGTATTGGGCAGGATCGCCACCGTGGGCGAGGGCCGCGTCTGCGCATTTCCGCTACAAAACATCCACAGGGTTGTCCAGCGTGGCGGAGAGAATCTCTCCCTGTTCAGACTCAGCTTCAACTCGACGCATGCAGGCGCCAGCGAAGTCATTACGGACTGTTACCGTGTCGCGCCGCGCGCAAGGTAGCGGCCTGGTCGAAGCTTTGCTGTGCCTTCTCCGTTTCTCCGAGTTGCTGATACGCCAAGCCCAAATACTGGTAAAACTGCGCCTGAACCTGCGGAGGATAGGTATTGAGCAGCACCTTCTGCCAGCGCAGTACGGCATCGCGCGGATTGCCATGGCTCTGCTCATAAAGGGCAATGTGCAAATTGCTCAACTCGTCGGAGGGGTGAATGGCCGCGGCTTTGTAGAAGTGCGGCAGAGCCTCTGCGTCCGGTCTTCCCAGGTTTTGCAGGGTGACGCCGACCGCGTCCTCGGCCAGCCAGTCGTCCGGCACCACGCTGGCGGCGTGCGTCCACAACGTAAGGTCGTCCTTCCAATAACCGACCTGCCGATCGGTGAGAACCGACAATAGCAACAACACCGCAACGCTGATTGCGAATAGCCCCACCGTCGAAGGAGTCCACTGCCCCGGCCACGGCTGGGGCGGTTCCTGCGCGTTGCCTGGCCGCGATTCGGCATCCGCGTCGCGCGATCGAGCGGATTCACTCTTGGTGGAAACAAGATCAGCCACGCCCCAGCAGACCATGATGAAGAGTCCGATGAATGCTCCGTAGGCATAGCGATCGGCCATCGACTGCTGGCCTGTCTGTACCAGTCCGATCATCGGTACCAGCGTGATGAGGAACCAGAGCCATCCCGCCACCAGGTAACGATGACGGCGTCCGGCCGCAACCAGCGCGCTGATAATGAGCAGAATAGCCAGCGCGCCGAGCACCTGCCACGCTCGCAGCGACGAGCCGGGGTGCGGATATTCCGGTGCGAGGCCAGCTGGCCAGAATGCCTTCCCCAAGTAGCGCGCATAGGAGACGATCGCGTTCTCCAGCCGAATGGGCAGCGTGTATCCCCAGGTGCCCGCCTCAGCCCTGCCTTGCGCGTACATCGTGGCCACTGCGCTTCCGGCGCAAAGCGCGAACAGCGGCACTTTTTCCAGCACCAGCCAGGAGAAACTCCTTCCTGGCAATCGTTCGCCCGCAGGGGAAGCTTGCCGGCTCGCAGGAAACATGCGCCGCAACGGCCAGTAATCCCAAAGCAGCAGAATCAGCGGGAAGGTTATGACCTGCGGCTTGGCCATCAGCGCCAAGGCATACAGCAGGGCAACGATCGAGTAGCGGGATACTGTCGGCCGCTGCGCGTACTTGAAGTACGCCGCCAAAGCCAGCAGGAAAAACAGCATGCTGAGCATGGTCTTGCGCTCGGAGATCCATGCCACGGACTCAACATTGATGGGATGGAGGGCAAACAGCGCGGCTACCATGAAACTGCGGCCGGTGTATCCCGTTGCGTGCTCCAGCAGCCAGAAGAGCAACAGAGCGTCGAGCGCGTGTAGCAAGACGTTGACCTGGTGGTGCCAGCCGGGATTGAGTCCAAACATCTCGCAGTCGAGCGCATGACTGAGCCACGTCAAGGGATGCCAATTGTGGGCAAACGTGGAGGTGTAGGCCCATTTGACGGTGTTCCAGGTCAGACCCTGCTGGACCACGATGTTGTCATATACGTAGTTGTTGTCGTCGAACTTGATGAAAGGGTAGCGGTGCACTGGAAGGTAGACGGCCAAGGTTGCTGCCGCCAGCAGGACGCTAAGTATGAGTGTGGACCTTGAGGAGGCACGCAAAAGACTTACCCGTGGGTACGCGAATTGTATTGTCCCATAGGTCAGCGCAGAAAGCGCAACCAAGCGGCATAAAGTCGGCTGGCTGGGATGAAACTAACGATCCGCGATGCTACCGGCTGCTGGTGGCGGACTCGCTTTGCTGGGCCGTGAGGCGAGCGTTATTATGCGAAGCGATGACCTTGCGGGCATTGTCGGCCAGTTGTTTGGCTTGCGGCAGCAGATCGAGCGCCTTCTGCACCTCGGGATCGGTCTCCGCGTGGACTCGCATTCCTTCCTGCTGGCCGAATTCGTTGATGAACAGCTCGGCCTTGATGTTGGAATGGATCCAGTCGGCGTTCTGCAAGAGGTCAGCCTCGGTGAACTCGATCTTCTGCTCGTCGAGGAACTTGCGAAACTCCTGCATCACGGCTTCATCGACTTCGAAGTCCTTCCCGACTTTGTGATTGATCACGTAGTGCTTGGCGAAATTGAAGAAGGCATATTTCTCCAGCAGCGTGTCCTGAAACTTATTGGACTTGGGATTAGGGATCTTCACATCCGGTGTGATGCCGCCGCCGCCGTAGACTGTACGTCCGCTGTCGGTCATCTTCACTTCGTGATTGCCAATGGCGGAGTCGCTGTTGTCGCGATCGTTGTAGTAGTAGTCGTAAAGCGAGACGCCGTTATAGTCGCGCTGGATCAGCCGGCCGCTCGGGGTGTAGTACTTGGCCGTGGTCAGCGCCAGTCCGGTGTTCTCGGACAGCGGATAGACGGTCTGCACCAGACCCTTACCGAAGGTCGTTTCGCCGGCGATCAGGCCGCGATCGTGATCCTGGATTGCACCCGCGACAATCTCAGCCGCCGACGCTGTGCCCCGATTCACAAGTACCACGATGGGGTAGTCTTTCCCGCCATTGCCGTGGCTGGCGCGGTAGATCTTCTCAGCCGAGGCCCGGCCGTGGTGCGAGACGATAACCTGTCCCTTCTTCAGGAACTGGTCGGCCACGCCGACGCCTTCGCTCAGGAGGCCGCCCGGGTTCTGGCGCAGGTCGAGAATGAGACCGTGAATATCGCCGAACTCGTCGAGCGCGTCACGCACTTCCTTCTCGGTCGTCTCCTGGAAGCCGGAGACGTGGATGTAGCCGATGCCCGGACGAATCAGGAAATGTACATCGACGCTGTAGCGTGGAATCTCGTCGCGAATGACGGTGAAGTCGAGCGGCTTGTCGGAGCCCTCGCGCAGGACGGTGATCTTGACGCTGGTCCCTTTGGGCCCTTTCAGCAGCTCGGCCACGTCGCTGGTGCTCATGTTGTCGGTGGGCTTGCCGTCGACGGCGATGATGATGTCGCCCGGCCGAATACCAACGCGGTAGGCAGGCGCGCCGGCAAAGGGCGCGATCACGATGACCTTATTATTCCGCGGACCCACCTGCATTCCCACACCGTAGTACTTGCCGCGCTGTTCTTCCCGCAGGGCAGCGTACGATTTAGGATCGAAGAAGTTGGAGTGAGGATCGAGTACGCGCAGCATTCCCGGGATGGCGCCGTTGTAGATGGCCTTGTCGGGATTAACCGGCTCGGCGTAGTTGTCCTGGACGACTTGATAGACGTCGCCGAAGCTGCGCACGCTGTCGCGAATGTCGCTGTCACCGCCGCCAGAGCCGGCGGTCGAGGTGAGCTTCTGGCCAAAGAGCATGCCGATACACCCGCATGCAAGAATGATGGAAAGAACCATCAGGGCGGAGCGACGCGAACTACGTGCCATTGAGATATCCTTCGGCTGCCACCTCGCGGAGCGTTCGATCGGCGCTCATCGGAGGTCCCGGTAGGCTGGGGATGCATCGGTCAGACTGGCGCATCGGCGTGAGACTTAGCCGCAGTATACCATCCACCCCAACAAGCGCAAAAACCGCGCTTGTCGGGGGCCCTGGCATGTAGCCAAGCCATTTCCCGCAGCCATTCCAGCCCGTTCTTTGGATGATTCGCCGCAAACGAAGGGTGCCAAAATCTGTTTGCTCCCCGCCTTGGTAACAGACGAGAGAGTGAGGCAGCCGTTAGCAACTAGCATTCAGCACTCAGCCCTCAGCATTCAGCCAGCCGCGTCTAGCCTGTCATCCCGACCGACGGCTTACTCTTGAAGGGAGGACGGTGGTTTGCCGCTAGATCCTAGACGGCTGAGTGCTGACTGCTGAGTGCTGACGGCTGAGTGCTGAATGCTGAGTGCTGACTGCTGAGTGCTGAATGCTAAGGTGGTGAAATCACCCCCTCGGCATTATCATGATTCCATGAACCTCGGCATGCCGGAGATGATCTTCATTTTTCTGCTCGCTCTGGTCGTCGTGGGCCCGCGCAAGCTCCCCGAGCTGGGCCGCCAGTTGGGCAAGTTCCTCGCCGAGTTCAAGCGCGCCAGCAACGAGTTCAAGAATCAGCTGGAAACCGAGATGCTGAATATCGAGCTGGAAGAACGCGCCAAGAAGCAGGAAGAAGGCCCGAAGATCCTGCCACCGGAGAGGGAATGGCAGCGGCCAATCATGCCGGTGAGCGGCGCCGTGAGCCGCGGCAATCCCGAGCTGGTGTCGATCGAGGGCGCCGATTCGGAAGTGATGAGGCCTCTTGCGGCGCGGTCCGATACGCCGGCGGAGGAGCCTTCCTCGCCCGCCCGGTCCGCAGGTAGCGAATAACGATGCCCAGCCCTGTGGTCGAGACAGCCCAGCAACGTGCCTCGGAAGAGATGACCGGCATGAGTTTCCTCGAGCACCTCGAGGAGCTGCGACGGCGCATCATCTATAGCTTTCTGTATGTGGTGGGCGGCTTCGGTGTCTGCTGGTGGTTTCACGAACAGATCTTCGGCATTATGCAGAAGCCGATCATGTCGGCGCTGGCCAACCATCATCTTGACCAGAAGCTGGTCTACCTCAATCCTACCGATCCCTTCAACATGTACCTGAAGATCTCGTTTCTGGCGGGGATCTTCGTGGCGTCGCCGTTTGTGCTGTATCAGGTGTGGGCGTTCATCGCGCCCGGACTGTATCGCAATGAGCGGCGCTACGTGCTGCCGTTCATGTTCAGTACCGTGGGATTGTTCCTGGCGGGAGGCTTCTTCGGCTACAAGATGGTCTATCCGGCCGCGCTGGATTTTCTGATCACCTTCAGCGGACAGTTCACGCCCATGATCACCGTGGGTGAGTACACTGACCTATTTCTGACCATCATCGCCGGACTGGGCATCGTCTTCGAGATGCCTATCCTGGTGTTCTTTCTGGCGCTGATGGGCATTCTGAGCGCCGGCTGGATGTGGCGCAACTTCCGCTACTCGATTCTGGTGATCTTCATCATCGCGGCCATTATCACGCCTACGACCGACATCATGAACATGTGCATCTTCGCCGCACCCATGATCGTGCTCTACTTGGTGAGCATCGCGATTGCCTGGTTCGTGCACCCCACCCAGCGGAAGAAGCGCGCGGCGAAGGCGGAGAGCCGTTAGCCTTCAGTTCTCAGAGGTCAATGCGCCACGTTCGATGCGTCGCCAGTAATCGATTGTGTCATCCCGACCGACCCCGCTTCAGCGGGTGAGTGGAGGGATCTGCTGTCCTCTGAAGCAACACTCACTCTGCATCGTGAAAGATGATGCCCAGCGTATAGCGGCTGCCGCTGCTGACCCGCGCCACTCCATGCTTCATATTGACCCGGTAGTATCCTCGCGATCCCTTCACTGGGCGATAGCGCGTAGTGAAGATGACCGCGCATCCTTCGTCGGCCGCAACGGCCTCGACTTTGGATTGCGCTCGCGGCCGTTGTTCCACCAGCACGAACTCGCCGCCCTCCCAGTCGCGCCCGTGCTGCCCAAGCAGAATGACCACCTGAAGCGGAAACGCGACCGCTCCGTAGATATCCTGATGCAGGCAGTTGTATCCGTCCCGCTCGTAGTGCAGCAGCAGCGGCGTGGGCCGCTTCTGACCCGCACGATGACATTGCGCCAGGAACGCCGCGTGCTCAGCCGGAAATCTCGCATCGTCCCCCAGCGCCTCGGCCCACTCGTTAGCGACGCCGGCCAGGCGCGGGTAAGCATGGGTGCGCAACTCGCGCACGATCGGCGGCAGCGGGTTGGCAAAGTACTTGTAGTCTCCGCGACCGAAGCGCAGCCGCTCCATGACGACTTTGCTGCGAAACAACTCGTCGCGTGGGTACAAGCTGCGCAGTTCCGCACACTCTTGCGCCGTCAACACCGCCGGAGTAACCGCGAAACCTGATTCCCACAGGGAACGCCTCAAATCGTTCCAAGCTAGCGCGGAGATTCGCTCCCGGATGTCGGGCGCATCGCTGCTGGAACGTTCGCGATTTGCTTCGAGCCGGTCTGTCCCAGTCCTTGCCATATTTCTCATGCATATAACTGTGACTGATCCGCATAGCAATAGCTATCCGCATCTTGTTGCCGATCTCATTCTCCCCAGTCCATGAATTAGGATGAGGACAGCCACACGCAGGGAGGCGCATGCACATTCCGGACGGCTATCTGAGTCCATCCACGTGCGGCGTGCTCTACGTGGGAGCGGCCGCCGGATGGTACTCGGCGCTGAAGCGTCTGAAGCGCAAGCTGATGACGCGCGTCATCCCGCTCATCTCGGTCTTCGCGGCGTTCTCGTTTGTGGTGATGATGTTCAACCTGCCGCTGCCCGGAGGCACGACCGGTCACGCCCTGGGAGTAACGATCGCGACCATCGTGCTCGGCCCGTCGGGCGGGATCCTCGCCATCTCCATCGCGTTGGTCATTCAGGCGCTGTTCTTCGGCGATGGCGGAATCAGTACACTGGGCGCGAATTGCTTCAACATGGCGATTGTCGGCTCGCTCGTCGCCTATGCCGGCTACCGGCTGCTGGCTTCCGGTTCGGCCATTACCTCGCGGCGGAGAGTGATTGCGTCGGCCGTGGCGGGATATCTGGCGGTCAACGCCGCAGCTCTCGCCGCCGCAGTCGAGTTCGGCATTCAGCCTACGCTGTTTCACGACGCCAGCGGCACGCCGCTGTACGCGCCCTACCCACTCAAGGTCGCGATTCCTGCAATGATGATCGGACATCTGACCTTTGCCGGATTGGCCGAAGCTGTCATCACCGCCGGGCTGGTTGCCTACTTACAGGTTGCCGATCCCGGGCTGCTTCGCCCGACATCCGGACTAGCAGTGGACACGGGCGCTCTGCAACCGGCAGCCGGCTCGCTGCGGCGACTGTGGACGGCGGTGGCCGTGCTGATGCTGCTCACTCCCCTGGGAATTCTCGCCGCCGGAACAGCGTGGGGCGAGTGGTCTCCGTCAGAGTTGGCCCACGCTTCGGCGCACAGCGTGGCTGCGACCTCCACGAGCCATTCATCGACTGCCGTCCCCGAAGGCTTGCAGCGGCTCTCCAATTTGTGGACTGCGCCGTTTCCCACCTACGCGCCCGGGTTCGTCAAGAGCCGAGCCTTCGGCTATCTTCTTTCTGCCATGTTTGCTGTGGGCCTGTTGTTGTCCATCTCTCTAGTGGCTCAGCGCTGGTTGCAACGCTCAAGTCGCACGGGAAGCCTGGGATGAAGCGTGGGATCCTGGAGTCAACCATCGTCGGCTTTTCGCGCGTTCTGACCCGCGCCATGATCTCGGAGGAGACGGCGCGCCGCAGCGGGCTTCTGCAATCGCTCGACCCGCGCGTGCGAGTCGTGGGACAGCTTGCGCTGATATTAGCCGTAACGCTGTCGCGAAAGATCGCGGTGGTTGCGGCCTTGTTTCTGGTGGCGCTGGCCATCGCTGTTCTCTCGCGCGTGAGCGTGGTTGTGCTGGCCAAGCGGGTGTGGCTGGTGGTTCTGGGGTTCACGGGAGTCATCGCGCTGCCGGCTTTGTTCATCACGCCGGGCGATGTGGTCGCCAACATTGGCGCCTTCGCTATTACGGAACAAGGGCTACGCACGGCCGCTCTTCTGATCCTGCGGGTGGAAACCGCCGTCACTTTGACGACAGTGCTCATCCTGTGCACTCCGTGGACGCATGTGCTGAAAGCTCTGCGCGCCTTTCGCGTGCCTAAAGAAGCCATTGCGATGCTGACCATGACTCATCGCTACGTCTTTCTCCTGGTTGAAACCGCGAGCCAGATGTTCGAATCCCGCCGCAGCCGGACGGTGGGCATTCTGAAGCCGGCCGAGCAGCGGCGAATCGCCGCGCGCACCGCGGGCGCGCTGCTGAGCAAGAGTATGGAACTGAGTAGCGAGGTCTATCTCGCGATGCAGGCGCGCGGCTTCCGCGGCGAGGTGCAGATCCTCTCGGAGTTTCGCATGCAAGCCTGGGACTATCTGGGTCTCGCGGCCTTTCTGCTGGCGGGAACGGTTGCCGTGTGGATGGGAAGGTAGCCGCCCATGCTGCCCATCTTCCAACTGCAGGACGTATTCTTCGGCTATGAAGGCGTTCCCGCGTTGCGCGGGCTCTCTCTGCAGATCGCGCAGGGAGAGCGGGTCGCGCTGCTTGGCGCCAACGGATCGGGCAAGTCCACGCTGCTGCGAATTCTGGATGCGCTGTGCTTTGCCGAGCGTGGCTCGGTGAGCTTCGACGGCCAGCGCTTCTCCGCCGAGCTTTTTCAGCGCGACGATTTCTCGCTCGCCTTTCGCCGCCGCGTGGCTCTCGTCTTCCAGAATCCCGACGTGCAGCTCTTCAATCCCACGGTCTTTGACGAAGTTGCATTTGGACCGCTGCAACTCGAGTGGCCGAAGGAAAAGATTCTAACCAGGGTGGCGGAGACATTGGAGTTGATGGGAATCGCACATTTGCGCGAGCGTCCTCCGTATCGCCTCTCCGGCGGCGAGAAGAAGCGAGTGGCGCTGGCCTCGGTCATCGTACTCGATCCCGACGTGCTTCTCCTCGATGAGCCTACAGCGACGCTCGATCCACGCAGCCAGAGTCAGGTGATCGA
>JBARGS010000167.1:0-5836 GCA_049798495.1 Candidatus Korobacteraceae bacterium
CGATGGAAGTGCGCAGCCCGGGGTCGAGGTATTCGGAGAAGAAGGAACCGAAATCGATTTCCTCGAACGGATCTTTTTCTTCGGTCGTAGCAGCCGGCTGCTCCTGCTGCGTGGCCAGCGAGCTGTCGCGCTCCAGCTTTTCCTCGCGCGCGGAAACTTCATCGAGCAACGGAACCGAATTCTCTAGCTCCTCAAGGACGGGATTCTCCGTCAACTCGGCATTGATCATGTCGGCCAGCTCAAGCTTGTTGAGCGCCAGCACGCTGACCATCTGCACGAGGCCTGGAGTCAGAATCTGCTTCTGGGAGACCTTGAGGTTTAATCTGGGTTGCAATAATGCCATTCGACGGAACCCTGAGGGAATACACCCCTCGCTTGAATTTTAAACCAACGAGAAGCTCTCGCCTAAGTAAACTCGCTTTACTTCCACATCATTTCCAAGCTGCTCCGGCGTACCCGTCCGGAAGATTTTTCCTTCGTTAATGATGTAAGCGCGGTCGGTCACGGACAACGTCTCACGTACATTATGATCCGTAACCAGCACTCCGATGCCACTAGCTTTCAAATCGGAGATAATTCTCTGTAAATCAAGTACCGCGATGGGATCGATTCCAGAAAAGGGCTCGTCCAGCAGGATGAACGAAGGCGAGATGCACAGGCAACGCGCGATCTCGACACGCCGCCGCTCCCCACCGGAAAGCGCATAACCGCGGTTCTTACGGATGACTCCCAGGCCCAGTTGGTCGATCAGCTTTTCGGTCCGTTCACGCCGCTCGTGCCAGGACATCGACTGCGCTTCCAGAACTGCAAGGATATTGTCCTCGACCGTCAATTTGCGGAAGATCGATGGCTCCTGCGGCAGATAGCTGATCCCATGATTGCGCGCCCGGAGGTACATGGGCACGTGGGTGATGTCATGCCCGTCGATCAACACCCGGCCAGTCTCAGCCGGGATCAGCCCGACAATGATGTAGAAACTGGTAGTCTTGCCGGCGCCATTAGGTCCAAGTAGTCCAACTACCTCACCTTGTTTGACGTGTAGATTGACGCCGGTGACGACCCTGCGACCGCGGTAACTTTTGCCGATCTCATCCGCCGATAAAGTCTGCATTTACTTCGTGGTACGTGCGCGTGTAATGGTGGGAGAAGAGCGCTCACTCTCTACCAGCACCCTATCATCGTGACTGTAGAAAGTCAACGAATCACCCCAAACCGTGCCACGTTCGGCATCAAAAATGCTAGGCGACTTCCCCGTCAAGAAATATTTGCCATCGTCGGCGGTATAAACTAACCGGTCACCCACCGCTCGCCGGTTAGGCTCCGTCACGACCACCTTGCCGATCGCCACCATGTGATCGATCTTGCTGGGCTGGTCCGAGCCCGGCAGCGATGGCCCTCTCTGCGGGGCCGGCTTTTGCGCTGCCGTATCGGGCGTATTCGTTGCACTCGGTTCCGCTTCCTTCAGGTAGATGTCGAGCTGTCGCGTGGTAACCGTCTGCGTCGGAGTTTTTGCCAGCACATTTCCGGTGTACCGCGCCCGGCGCTCTTCGTCGACGTAGGTCAGCTTGTCCGCAGTGACATTCACCGGTGTGATCTTGCCGTCCTGCGACTGCTGTACGAACAGGCTTGAAATCGTCTGCGTCGGATCCGACTCGGCGTAGATGGCGCGCTTCTGATTGTCGAAGTCGATTTTGGGCGCGCGCACTACATTCGCCGTCTGCCACAGACGCACATTGCCGGTGTAATGCGCGATGCCCGGATCCTTATATGACGTCATGTGCTGGGCCGTCACGTGAATGGGATCGGAGTTCGCCAGCAGAGCGCCGTTCGGCTGCGGCTTCAGATCGCTATAGGTCGTCTTCACGTCGTCATCGGCGAAGCCTTCGCCGGTCTGCCGATTCATTCGCACGTGTACCGCGGTCGTGGTCATGCCGCCATCGATGATGCGCGGCGATCCGGTCAGCACCAGGATTTGATCTCCTGGCGTATAGGTTGCCATGTCGGCAAAAGCGTCGCGGCCGCCATTCGTAGGGCTGCTGGAAGGTTCGTGATACGCGAAGTTGCCGGTCTGAATCAGCTTTTGCACGCCGCCAGCGGGGTCGAAGGTCACGTCAAGTTTCTGCGATGTGCTGACCTTCTGGGGCTCTCCCGGAGCAGTCGACACGATTCGCGCATCCGGCCAGCCGTGGAGCGTTTGCAGGCGATTGTTATCGTCGAAGGTCGCATGAAACTTGCCCGCGGTGGCCACGGTGGTCGAGTTTGCGTTGGTGGTCTGGCCGGTCTTCGCGTCCTTTGCCGGCGCCGGCTTCGAGCCGGGCGGCACCGGCAATATCGTGATAGAAGCCTTACCCACGGTATCGCCAGTCTTGATCTGATTTCCGTTCGCCAGCTGGAAATCAAGTTGGTCAGCCGCGATCTCCATCGGTTGGCCACCGCTGCCCGATTTGGCTGGATTCGGATCCTGCTTCATGCGGGCGTTCTTCACCATGTGAAAGAGCGACGGCTGATTCTGAGCTGCGAAATCAAGCACGAACGTATCCGCTGAGCCATGCGCGACGCTGGCGCCATGGGTATCAAACTTGGCCCCACCCGACAGGATCGCCTGCTGAATCGTATTCTTCGGCGCCATGTCAAGATCGCCACGCGGCCCAATAATATCAATCACGGTGTCGCCGCGAATCTGAATGTGGACATTCCCCTCCACAATGGCGTGCTGCACGGTATTGTCCGGCTCAAACAGCAAAGTTCCCTTGTCCGCCGTCAGCGTCCGGTCCGGCTGAACCACCTGAATGTTGAACAGGATCGCCTGCCGCGGTTCTTTCTGAATCATTCCACTCGTACCGGTGATGGTGGCCGGATGCTCACCCGTGGTGACAACGTGTATGTCCGATTTCAACTCCAACGCATTGCTCTTGGAATCGTAGTAGGCGCCCTTCGCTGAGCCGCTGGCCTGCTCCGTGCGGAAGTCGATCACTTCATCGGTTTGGGCGGTACCGGTCTTCTGATTGAACGTCAAAGAGTGGGTCAACAGATGCAGAGGATTTTTCAGTTCCGCCGGAGGAGCCTGATCGGGCTTCGTCGGCCCCTCAGCATTTCCCTGCAAGTCGATGTGTACTTCCCCTATAGCCTTGATATCGCCAGTCTGCGGATCGTAAGTAAATTGATCGCCGTAAATCTGATCGAACCGGTCATGAGCCTTGCCATAGACTACGATGTGAACATTGCGCAGATCGGCGTGTCCGCCCTGTTTAAATTGCACCGTCTTGGAGGCGCGAATGGTGTAGATGGTGCGACCGGCCTCGGATTTGGAGAGCGAAAAACCGTCGCTGGTCTGCTGAATGTCGATGCCCAGCTGCTGGGGAATGTTATGTAACGTGGGCCCTCCCCGCGAGCGGGCGATCCAATAAGAAAGGGTCACGGCAGCGACGAGCACGCACACTCCACCCACCAGCCACTTCCGTACCTGCGCTAACGATTGGAACATCTGCTTCGATCTTACGCCATAACCGAGAGAGCGCCCAACTGCCCGGCCGTCAGCAGTTCAGCAACGAAAAGCCCTTCTGCGGCGTGCGGATGACGAGGCAGTCGCAGGGTATGTCGTGCAGCGCCTGGCGGCGCTTGGTCCAACCGGACATCATGAAACCGATGGTCAGACAGAAAAACGAAAGAAACTTCATCAGATGGCGAACGGTGGCTGTGCCGAAAGAAATCCTGTCGCCATCGGAGGTCACCACCTGCAGGCCTAGCAGGCGCTTGCCCACGGTGGCGCGCCATGACGAGCTCTCCATGAAGGCGCAATACAGCCATGACCCGACGGCCAGGACGAGAATAAACGCCACACCGGTAGCCACCTTGGACAGGAAGGACGAAATCCCCAGAAAGCGTCCGAAGCGGCGCAGCAGGAAATCGATGGCCAGCGTGAGAATCAGCGCTCCCACGGACTCGAGACAGACATCAACGGCTCCGGCCCAGAAACGCAGCCAAAAGCCCGCGTACTCGGTCGTCTCCGGCTTAAGTGGCGCAGAGTTCGGAAGTAACTCGGACTGCGGGAAGCGCGCCTGCTCGGAGCCGTCGCTAAGCAGATCTCCGCAGAAAAGACAGAACTTGCCATCGGGCAAGCGGGTGTTGCCGCAACTCGCACACACCTCGTCCAGCACTGTCTCCATCGGTTGGGAATACTACGCCGCGGCAGCACCGGTGTAAAGTCGGCATGCTTCGGCGAGGAATGATCCAGCGGGCGATTTGGTCAGCAGTTGGTACTTATTAGGTGCAGGGTGCGACAGCCCGGCCCAAATTCTCTCCATGCACTCTGCTTTCAATGAGTTGCGTCGTCGCTTTTCTGGCAATTGAGATGCTTTCGAGTATTTCGGTATACTTTCCTTAAGCATCTCCAAAGTTGCGGAGGGCCGGGTCCATGGTGCGCTGTTGGTTTTTCGTGCTTTGCCTTATTGCTGTCGCGCCTCGGGCGGCCTTCGCCGGAAGCCTCTCTACCGAGGGCCTGGTATCAGACGGAATCGTCCTTCCCGGTCATCCATACGTCGATAACTTCGATAACGACTTCCTCACCAGCACCGCAAGTTTTGATTGCAGCGCGAGCAGCGGGACCAGCCCGGCATTCTGCTTCCAGTCCAGCCCAGCCCTGTTGACCGCCGTTCCCGTTGGCGACAACACAGTTCTGCTCGCCTCCGGCACCGACATTAGCGGCGGAGAAACCTTCTCCTCTGACAACTCCTTTGCCGCCGAGAATCCCGACCGCGCTGGAATGTCGAGCGATCTGGCAACGGTTGTACCCGAGCCCGGCAGCATCCTTCTGATGGGCACGGGCGTTCTCGCCATCGCCGCGACAGTTCGTCGCAAGCGCAAGCCGTAACTCTATATCTCTCCCCAGTTGCTTGGTCAGGTTATGCGACAAGGTCCAGCCATGAATCGGCGGACGGCGCGTGCAGTTTTGCAATCTGTACGATTTGCCGGGTAAAACACTCTAGCTTTCCGCTACACCTGCGCAGATCGGGGCAGAACGCGTGAAGTCCACTAGGCTGAGCTGCACGCCGCCGAACTCCGGGTGCTCGTTGTAGTCGACCGTGAAGGCCAGATCGAGAACGTCGCCCACTAGAAGCGATTCTTGCGTGGCCCGCTCCGCCATGCGCCAGCCTAGAACATCGTAAGCGCGCCGGAAACGGCCATTGCCATCAGGATCAAACGGCATGGCACGAAGCTTGAGGTGCTTCTCTTTCAGCACGCGGGGCGGCTGGACCAGCTTTGCACTTCGCGTGACAAACACCGGCGTGGGATTTCCTGAGCCGAATGGCTCCAGCCTCTGCAACGCCAGCCAGAAATCGCGCCGGATCTCATCCAGCGCAACCTCGGCGTCGTACTCCATCTCGGGCACGAAATCCGCCGGTGTTAGATGTTGCCGGGCGTGAGCATCGAGCCGCGAACGCAATTCGCCAATGCGGTCGACCGGAAGCGAACATCCCACAGCGTGGGAGTGCCCGCCGAAGCGGGTGAACAGCTCGGGACAGGACTCCAAAGCTTCCAACAGATGATAGGGGCCGATTGAGCGGCCCGAGCCGTGAGCCTCCCCGTTTTCGCAGGCGAAGATCAGCGCCGGCCGGTGATAGCGTTCCACAATCCGCGTGGCGCAGATGCCGATCACGCCGCGATGCCAGCCATCCCCATCGACGACCAGACAATACGCTTCTTTCATTTCAGGCGTCGATTCGATCCTCTGCTGAATCGCTTCCAGGATGCGCTGCTCTTCCTGCTGGCGGTCACCGTTTAGCTGGTCGAGTTGCATCGCCATCTCGGCAGCTTTGCCGGCATCCTTTTCCGTGAA
>JBARGS010000168.1:0-8552 GCA_049798495.1 Candidatus Korobacteraceae bacterium
GGACAGCAGGTCCTTCCGCAAGATTTTTCCGAAGGCATTTCGCGGAAGTTCATTCACGAATTCCACCAGGCGGGGAATCTTGAAATCGGTCAGCCGCTCACGGCAGAAATCAACAATCTCCTGCTCCTGGCAGGCTTCGCGAGCTACGATCACGGCCTTGACTACATGATCGCCGAGATAGCCCGGAACCCCAACCACAACCACTTCCTGCACTTTGGGAAAAGCCGCGATCACGGCTTCGACTTCCATCGGATCCACTTTTCTGCCAGCGCTCGAAACCAGCCAGGCAGCCCGTCCTTGAGGGTAGAGGTAGCCGCGGTTGTCCTTCCGCCCGACATCGCCCGGCCAGAAGTATCCATGCCGAAATTTCTGCTGACTTTGCTCCGGCTGCCGCAAGTAACCGTCGGGCATAGCGGGACTTTGAATCGCTATCTCCCCAACCTCGCCCTGCGGCACAGGACTACCATCTTCCCGCAGTATCTCGATGCGGACGTTCTTCATGGGCAAGCCAACCGATTCCAGCGAGTCCTGCAAGTTGAGGTCGAGGTTGATGGCCGCCGAACCAACTTCGGTTGTCCCATAGAGTTGACGGACATAAACTCCAAACGCTTCGCGGAACTCCCGCGCCACGGAAGGAGACAGCGGGGCTCCGGCCGAGAACGCCAGCCGCAGCGAATTTCCCGGACGCGACTGTCCCATCACTCGCCGCCCCAGCAAGTCAAAGATCAACGGCACCGCGGGGAAAATCGTGATGCGCTCGCGGGCAAACAATTCCACCACAGCCGCGCGATTAAAGTCCTCCATCACTACCAGCGTTGCCCCGGCATAGAGCGCGGCCAGAAAGCCATTCGCGAAGCCGTGCGCGTGATAAAGCGGAATGGTGCAGAGGACGTGATCGTCCGCTGCTACCCCGGTGGTTAAATTGAAGTTCATTGCCTCGCAGGCAAGGTTGCGATGCGACCGGGCGGTGCATTTAGGTACGCCGGTAGTTCCCGATGTGTATTGCACGGTCGCGATTTCATTTTCGTGTACCCGCGACGCGGGCGGTTCCGTTGCGCGGCCCATCAGCTTCTCGAAGTTTCCGCCGCGCGAGTAAACCGAAAAGCGTTGGCCGGCCTCATCCCGGATCTGCTCGATGGACGAAGCTTGCTCGGGCTCGGCTACCGCTACCGCAATTTGGTTTTCCGTAAATACTCTTCGCAGCTCGCCGGCCTTGGAGCCTGAGTCCACCAGGAACGCGGGAACGCCCAGGCGAGCCGCCGCTAGAAACGTGAAGATAAACTCCGGGCTGGTTTTCAGGACGAGCGCCACGCCTCGTTCAGGTGCCGCGCCCAGGCTCTTCAAGCCTGCTGCGCAGCGCGCTATCTGTTCTTCCAACTGCGCATAGCTGTAGCGCTCATTTCCGCATACCAGCGCCGCCCCTGACCCTTCTTTGCGACAAGCTTCTTGGACTATACGATTCAGCATCCGATACCTTTACAGACTCAATACTCGTCTGGCGTTCTCGCCCAAAACCTTCTCGATCGACTCGGGTCGCAGAGGAAGTCTCTCAATGGTCTCGATCAACGACCGCAGGGGCTTAGGCTGGGCTGGGAAATCCGTGCCGAAGAGAATTCTATCGGCATTGCTTTCGAACTTGGGGAAGTAGCTCATCAAATGTTGGGGAGGAACTCCGGCCAGATCCATGTACAGGTTTTCGTGGAGCCTCGATAGATAAAACGCCTTGTCGTACCAGAATGGCCGGCCGCTGTGCGCCATCACTACCTTAAGCTGCGGAAAGTCTACGGCGACTTCTTCGATGTAGATGGGATCGCCATACAAAGTCTTGGAGCCTGGAAAATTGGAGGTGCCCGTGTGGAACATGACTACTTTTCCCGCGCTCTGGAGAAATTCGTAGAAAGAATATAGCTGCCGGTCATTGGGATAAAAATATTGGTAGGTCGGGAAGAATTTAAATCCGCCTATGCGATGCCGCTGAACGTAAGGCACCATCATCTCCGTAATGTCAGGATCATGTGGATTAACCGAGCAGAAAGGAATCAGCTCCGGGCGTCCTTTACAGAAATCGAGGAGGAAATCATTGGGCACATGCCCGGTTATCGCGGAGTTGTCGGCGATGCAAACTGCATGGTCAATCCCCTGGCTCTTAAAGAAGCTGATCAGATTCTCCGGGGTCATCAGAGTTTCCATCGAGCCGGCAATTGCGGGGCTCAGCTTCGCGAACTCTTCGACGATCTCCGGTTTCCAGAATCGCCTGTGGCCTACGTGGGTATGGAAGTCGACTATCAATGTCTGTTACCTGACTGGTGGCTTTATGTTCGACAAAATGCCGACATCACGCTTTCGCCAGTCGCTTTCTCTCAACGAAGGCCGCGATATCGTCGATGCGATCAAAATTTTCGATACCGGCCTCATAAGCCGAAACTTCAATGCCAAACTTTTCCTCAACCATGCTGACCAGCCGCAACAGCCCCATCGAATCGAGAACTCCGCTGGTACGCAAAGGGGTGTCATCGCGTAGTTTTGCCGCACTGCCATTCGGCACAAGTTCAGAAACGAACTGCCGGATATCTTGTTTGATTTTGTCCATTGCTTACCTCGCGAATAGTTGTGATTCGGTCCTATGTTCTGCGTCAGCAGACGTTCCCATCAGACTTGCGGAAGCTTTCGGATTCTGCTGGAGTTGTTTGTAGAGATTGTCAAAAATGATCTCGTGTCCCGCAGCATTGGGATGCACATCCACCCCGTATTCGATCTGCAACTTCTCCAGCGGCCTGTGCCGGAAGGTGTTCCGAAGATCGATAACCGGGACACCGAGGCCGTCAACAACTGGGCGTATTTCGTCGAATATTTCCGAGACAATTTCCGGGTCAATCGGGGCCGGCACAAGCAGGACCACCATCTGAGCGCCCTCGGCTGCGGCATGATCGCGCATCGTCGTCAGTGCCCACCGCGTCACCTGCGTGTGAAACGGCGCCAGCTTTCTCATCATGACATTCAGGTGATCGGTGGGTTGAACTCCCGCCTGGGCGGCGATCTGTTTCAGGTAGTCATACTTCAAATCCACCCCGTCGAGCTTCAGCCGTGCAATCTGCTGCGCGGTGGAGGCTTTGTTCTTGTTGGCCTCCAGCGTCGTCAGCGCTACCAGGTAAACGTCGGGATGAAACTTAGGTGCGGTGTTCAGCATTACGTCCATCATCTGCAGAACGTTGTATCCATAGACCGCAAAATTCAGGATCTGAAATTGTTGAGTGTCAGGAGTCAGGCCAGTCTGGTTTAACCGCTTCTCCAGCAAAGCTTCGTAATCCTGTCCATAGGGACCCAGCGAAATCGAGTCGCCTATTAGCGCGATGCGCCGCGTGTGTGGCGGCTTCGCATAACCATATTCCGGATTCGCCATTCCCAGACTATTCGTGAACCGGAGTCCCGCAGGGTAGTGTCGCTTTACGCCAGGTCGTAGTTCGTAACGTAGGAAGTCATCGCGAAAGCGGATGTCGTCTCTCTCTTCCGGCATTCCGGCGGGAGAAGCGTCGCGCTCCAGCCCTTCGTAGTATCCGCCGGCCAGGGCATCGAAATCCTCGCGATTCAGGCCGCCCTCGTGCGCCAGCTTGAGCACCTTCTCCATCACCAGACGCGCATGACTATACCCCATGGCCGCGGGCAGCCAATTTAGGATAAGCAGTCCAAGAAGGAGCGCCACCGTGACACCGAACTGCTTAATGAAGGCAGCGTCCAGGGGACTGTTATACCGGCTGGATTCCATGTCCATTAAATGTTTCCGGTACGCAAGAAGGAGAACCAGTCTGCGAGGCTGTCGGAACTCCACATCGACCACAGCAGCGCCATGAAAGCAAACGTGGCGACGATCTGCACCGCATTCTGCAGTCGTGCTGCCCAACCAGATCGGCGCGGCTGCTGCCGGTTCCTATATTCGATCCAGACATTCACCACCATCGCGCTTCCCAGAATCAACCAGAACAGCGAGTCACTCACCGATAAGCGGAACTGGCCCTTCAGCCAGAAGAACTGGTAGGCATGCAGTATGTAGGTCGCCACGACGACCAGTACAGTGCTGAGAAGCTCAGCCCGGAGCGCGCCCTTGCGCCGCAATTTGAAATACGCCGGGAAGTAGACAATCTTTACCATGAAGTCTTTCCAGTAAATATTGATCCGGCGCCACAGGTCGTTGATGCTATGCGCGAGGAAGTAGCGGTGATTGGTCTCAGGCATGTCATAGCCGAAGAGGCATAGCATGCCGGCAACGATGTGAAACTGGCCGGAGATTCGCAGGTACAGGAGGTAGCAGGAAACGATCTTAAGCGCCACGGCAAGAGCTACCGGCATGGCGGGCGGCGCGAGCCTTGCCTGCATCTGATAGATCAGCCGGTAGAGTACAAGGTGCGTGGTGCCGCGGAAGATCCACCAAATACCCTGTTGCGCAACCGGATGAATGTCTCGCTGAAAGAAGCTCCTCCGGAACGTCTGAAAATCGACCACGGGGAAGAACAAGAAGTAATAGTTCGGCAGTAGAAAGAAATAGCTGAGATAGTCTTTAAGGTTTGCTGGTCCGCTGTGGTGTTTGATGTCGTAGAGATAAATAATCATCCGGAACATGAACACTGCGCCCAGCACCGGCCAGAAGCTTTCCAAAGCGTGGTGCCCTTTGCCGATCCGGCCGTAGATGCAGATTGCCAGAATTCCCACCAGCGCCAGCACTCGCCATTGAAACTTGAGTCTCTCGCTGCGGATGATGCCGAACATCACGAGGCCAGCCGCGATCAGCATGCTGGCAACCAGAGGACTTAGGAACACGTACGCTCCGGCGAGCGAGAGCAGAATCAGGAAGGTTTCTTTGTAGCGGAACGGCAACCAATACGAGACAGCAAAGCCGCCGAACACGAGGCAGGCCAGCGTGAAGAAAGCCGGCTGCTCCAGCGCATAAACCTTGAAGGTGGCTAGCAACAGTGCCAGTGGAACTACCAGCATGGAAAAGCGTCGCACATCCGGTCTCGCCCGCTCAATCTGCGGATCGAGTGCGGGCGCCGGAATAGCCTGAGTGACTGCGGTTGCTGTAGCCATCAAGGTGTGCGGTGGGACAGAGGGTTAAAACCGGAGAGGTGATCCAGACGAAGAGCCGAGATAGGAATATCTGGCAAATCCGCGTGTGAGGGCTACAATCGGCGAGGATGATGTGCCGATTATCAAATCCATCCCTTCCACTTGTACAAAGCTAAAGCAGCATATTCGTAGGATGCATGGTAAACAGCTCTCCAGCCCGAAAGGTAATAAAGCATTCCTGTGGGCGGGCCAAATTCCGGCACCTGCTGGAAGGAGAGATTCGAGTAGCCAAGCTTGCGAAAGACTCCGCGCACTCTGGGGACATCAAGCTCTGAAGTTACAATCACCGCGCTATGCCATCCATGGGCTTGTAAGATCTTGACTACTTCAATCGCCGACTGATAGGTCCGTAGAGACTGCCTTTCGACGATAATCGCCTGACCAGGTACACCCGCCAGCATCAACCACTTCGCCTGCAGCTCGGCTTGATCCAAGCCATGACTGCGACCTGAGCTGATGATCGCCGGCGCAAAGCCTGACTTGTAAAGTTCGAGAGCCGCCCAAGTCCGCTGAGCTCCTTCGGGCGTAAGCCACTGGCCATCTATCTGTCCGTGCGACAGCAGAACAATTACGTCGCTGGGTTGAGGATGACTTGCTTCCCGCAGCGGGGCGCCGTAGTAATAGGCCAGTGGGGTGAGAGACAAAATCCAGAGAACTACCACCACCCATCCCGCAATTCGCGCCAAGCGCCGGATGGGATGCCGCCGTAATTCCCGGCGCGCTTCGAATTTCAAGCTCGGTTGACCTTCCGGTGCAATGTTTGGCGCATCCCCAAGTCGTCATCACGCTGCTCATCGTTGACGATCGTCCAGCAATTTGCTGAGAAAACTCGAAAAGCAGATCCCTCGTCGGCCTGAAGGCCTCCTCGGGATGACAAAATAAACGACTTGCAACGGCGCAGCTGAAGCTGCGCCCCTTCATAACCGGCTGGCATCGACTTTTTCCGCAGTCTCTGAAGCTGCGCCCCTTCAAGGCCGCCGCCCAAGGAGTTTTTCAGCAAACTGCTAAACGGGTTCGACGCCGTAGTCGCCGATGCGAACCGAAATCGAGCGGTGTATGGGCTCGACCGAAATGATCAGCACACGATCTCCATTGCGTCCCGTCAGTAGTCCCTCCACGCCATGCAGCGCTCCACCTCTGATGCGCACGCGCTGGCCGACCTGAAGAAACGGGCAAATCTGATACGGCAACTGGCTCGACAGCAGCACCTGCACGGCATGAATCTGGTTGTCGGGGATGGGAATGCCTTCGCGCCGGACGCCAACGAATCGCAATACGCCGGTGACGCTCATCACGCGAGTCCACGCTTCCGGCACCAGCCGCAGGTAGACGAAGGCATAGCAGCTGAACAGCGGCAACTGCACTACCTTCTGCCGGTCACTCCAGCGATGGACCTCGCTTACCAGCGGAAGAAACGTAGTCAACCCTTGCCGCTGGAGGTGCGAAACCACCGCCTTTTCGTGTTGCGGCCGGGTGTGGATGGCATACCACTGCGCGCCGTCACCGCTATAAGGCGCCGGTGGTACCGCTACTGTTGGTAAGATCTCTGCCGTACACATAGATACACTCTCATCCTCCGAGTCACATGTTGTCGTGCGCCCAGTGTGTTTTAAGTGTTTGTCAGGGTAGTAGCACGGAAATGGCCATCATCCGCCGCGTGGTTTCTCTCCCCCAATACGCTCCCCGGATATCTGGCGACGGCTGGGCTACGGAGAAAGTCATTCATTCTATTGGTGTTAGCATGGTGGAAGCGGGATGGTCCGAGCTTTCCGGAGGACTTGCCGAACCGCCTGGCGGGCATTCCTATAGGGAAGCTATTTCGCAGAAGTCCAGTCCGGTTTCGCTGGACCGCATTGCAGCAGGAAACTTCCGAATGTCTGGGAAAAATATTTCACTAAACCGAGATGCCGCCGGGAACCTCTGGCCGTTCGCGCAAGACAACTGACACGCCCGCTCGCGGGGGGCAAACGAAGTCAATCCGCTCATGTTTTCATCCTGATGCGGTAGTTTCCGCTCAAGACAATTCTCTCTTCCAGCTGAAGTTCACATCTCGGCTGCTGACAGCGGGCCTTTCTTGACGAATCCCTGACCGCCGCCCTACTTCATTCTGACCCGAACTGCGTCCACGGCCTCAACGTTCACGCTCTCGGGCGCGACCGAAATCCAGTCGAACGGCGTGATCAGTAACTTGATGCGGGTTGGAGGTCTGCTTACGGGCCACTGGGAGCCGTCATTGGAGAAATAGTCGCCCATCTCTTTGGACTGCCCAGGATAAACCCACACTTCGGAATCACGGTTTGGCTCGACGACAACGTAAACCATTTGCCACGAGCGGTCTGCAAAAGTCAGGATCAGAGCCAGGGCCGACGGCTTTCGCAGCTTCCACCAAGGCGCATAGTTCACCCGCACTCGGAGCTTCAGGAAGTCGGCTCCGGCGGCCGGCCAACGAGGTTGGCCAAGGTCTATCCAAGTCTGGCGCTTTGTGATCCGAACCGCTCCCGGTGCATCGGCAATCTTCTCTTCTGTAAAGGCCAGGTGCTGCTCGCGGCTGTCGTCGCGGGCCAAACCCAGTACGCCCGGCGTGGGACTGCTTTCCGCTCGGTAGTGGCGCAAAAGGTAGAACCATATCCCCGGGCTACGGGTGAAGTTCGGCACGCCATCCATAGCGTAGCTATAGATCCCTTCGGTTGCGTTCACGCTGATCCCCTGCCCGGCTTCGGGGAAGTAAAGGCCGAATGGCGGACCAGACTTGCGCAGCCCGGCCAAATCCAACTCGGTGAGAGAGTCGCCGCTCACCAGGTAATCTTGCAGGACGCCGCCGGCCACCGTGCGACGCGACATGACTCCGAAAGCATTCTGGTAGGGGAATACCATGATCGGATCATCGGGGTTCGTATGCTGATCAACATACCCCGAGACGGTGCTAAATAGCTGCGCCTCGTTCGCCGAGAAACAAGCATGATCGAACTCCTGTTTCCCGGCAGGACACGTCAAATTCGGCCGGATGATTTCCCGCGCTCCTTTCACCACGTTGAGAGGAAACGATTCCGCGCGCGGGATAGTGATGACCGGTACCAGCGCAACAACAAGGATCGGCAATGTTGCCGACAGCCACCTCGCCTTGGTCAGCCCTCCCATCAAAACGGCGCCACTGAGAAAGACCAGGGGATAGATCCCATTCACCACGTGGATGACGTCGGAGCGAACCAGGGCGCTCTGCATCATGAGCAAGGCGAGGCAGAATCCCGACAGCAGAAAAGCCGGTCGCCGGGTCCAGTAGTCTCCGTCCATCCGCCGGCGCCACCATGCCATACCAAACACCACGACGCCCAACGTCAGCACCCCCAAAATCCGCCAGGTGGATGACGCCATGATGGACTTGGCCTCGAACCAGCGATAGCCGCTGGTGAGGGTCAGGCTTGATTTCCAGTGCG